>CALPLN020000017.1 GCA_943324415.2 Sediminibacterium ginsengisoli
CGGATGAAGCTGTTTGCATTGGTGGACCAAAAAGTTCTGAGTCTTATTTGAATATTCCGCACATCATGGCAGCTTGTGAAATCACGAATGCGGATGCGGTGCATCCTGGTTACGGTTTCTTAGCAGAAAATGCAAAGTTCGCGCAAATCTGTGCAGACCATGGTATTAAATTCATTGGTCCAACCCCAGAGATGATCAACAAAATGGGCGACAAAATCACTGCTAAAGAAACTATGATTAAAGCAGGTGTACCTGTTGTTCCAGGCGGGGAAGGTTTGTTAGAAAGTGTTGAGGCAGCAAAGAAATTAGCAAAAGAGATTGTATATCCTGTCATCATTAAAGCAACTGCTGGTGGTGGTGGTAAAGGAATGCGCGTGGTTTGGAATGAATCTGAGATTGAAAAAGCATTTGGTGATGCGAAGATGGAAGCCGCAGCAAGTTTTAAAAACGATGGTTTATACATGGAGAAATTCGTGGAAGAGCCAAGACATATTGAGATTCAAGTGGCAGGTGACCAATTTGGTAATGTGTGTCATTTGAGTGAGCGTGATTGTTCTATCCAAAGAAGACACCAAAAATTAGTTGAGGAATCCCCATCGCCATTTATGACACCGGATTTACGTCAAAGAATGGGAGAGGCAGCGATTAAAGCAGCATCTGCAATCAACTATGAAAGTGTAGGTACGATTGAGTTCCTTGTGGACAAGCATCGTAACTTCTACTTTATGGAGATGAATACAAGAATTCAAGTAGAGCATTGCGTGACAGAGGAAGTGGTGAGCTATGATTTAATCAAAGAGCAAATTAAAATTGCTGCTGGCGAGAAAATCTCAGGTAAAAACTATGAGCCTCAATTGCATGCGATTGAATGTCGTATCAATGCGGAAGATCCATACAATGATTTTAGACCATCACCAGGTAAGATTACTGTATTGCATACGCCAGGTGGACATGGCGTTCGTGTAGATAGTCATGTGTACGCGGGTTATGTGATTCCTCCTTACTATGATTCAATGATTGGTAAATTAATCACGGTGGCGCAAACACGTGAAGAGGCAATTAATACGATGTATCGTGCATTGAGTGAATATGTAATTGAGGGTGTTAAAACCACTATTCCATTCCACTTGCAATTGATGCAGAACGAAGATTTTAGAAAAGGAAACTTTACTACTAAATTTTTGGAAGGATTTAAGATGAAGTAATTTTTAATTCTAATTTTTCGACTCGCTCTGCGCATGCTCGAACGCTCGCTAAAAAATTGAATTAAAAATAAGCACCTAGTAAAATAACTATAATGATATTAAAAAGGCTCCGATAAATCGGAGCCTTTTTGTTTGGGGGAATCACACCTTCGGGGAACGTCTTATCTCAAGAATAACAATTCTCTGTACTTAGGTAAGGTCCATAATTCGTCGTCTACCAATTGTTCTAATTTGTCAACGTGGTAACGGATTTTATCGAAATATTGAGCCTTCACTTTTGCCTCATAAGCAATTGCTTTTTCTCTTGTATCTACAATATTGTTAGCTACTTTTCTTGCTTCAACCATTTCAAATACATTGTCATATACTTGTTGAATATGCGTACTCACATCTTTCAATAAAGTCAACTGACCTTTGTATAATTTTTCTGGTAAAGCAGCTTCACGAAGCAAGCTTACGTTTTTCAATAATTCATTTTGGTATTTAATAGAAGCAGGGATGATGTGATTGGTTGCTAAATCGCCCATTACACGTGCTTCGATCTGTACTTTCTTAATGTACTTTTCCAATTCAATTTCATGACGCGCTTCTAATTCACTATGTGTGTAGATGCCGTTGTCTTTGAACAATTTCTTTGCTTTCTCAGTCACCATGGCGTCTAAAGCAACCGGTGTGGTCTTTAAGTTTGGCAAGCCTCTTTTCTCCGCTTCTTGATGCCAAGCTTCACTGTAACCATCTCCTTCGAATAAGATTTTCTTACTAGATACAATGTATTTTTGAATCACTTGCATGATCGCAATTTCTTTCTTGTCACCTTTTTCAATCAACGCATCAACTTCGGCTGCAAATTTTGTTAAGGTATCTGCAATGATCGTATTCAACACGGTCATTGGATGTCCGCAGTTCGCAGTTGATCCTACCGCACGGAATTCAAATTTGTTACCTGTGAAGGCAAAAGGAGAAGTTCTGTTACGATCTGTATTGTCAATCATCAATTCAGGAATGCTTCTGTGTAAATCTAATTTCAAGATGGCTTCGTCTTGCTCGTCAAACTTATTGCCCACACGAGTTTCAACATCATTCAAAACTTTAGTTAAGTAGTCACCAATGAATACAGAGATGATTGCAGGAGGCGCTTCGTTTGCTCCTAAACGGAAATCATTCGATGCAGATGCAATAGAGGCTCTTAAGATATCTGCATAATCATGCACCGCTTTAATTGTATTCACAAAGAAGGTCAAGAACATTAAGTTGGTCTTAGGCGTTTTACCTGGTGCCAATAAGTTGATGCCTGTATCAGTCGCTAAACTCCAGTTATTGTGTTTGCCACTACCATTGATGCCAGCAAATGGCTTCTCATGTAGTAAAACAACTAAACGATGTCTTTTAGCAACACGTGTCATTACATCCATTAAAAGAATGTTATGATCTACTGCAATATTCACTTCTTCAAAAATAGGAGCGCACTCAAACTGAGCAGGTGCCACTTCATTGTGTCTTGTTCTTAAAGGAATACCTAATTTATAAGATTCATTTTCAAAATCACGCATGAATGCATACACGCGCTCTGGAATTGAACCAAAGTAATGGTCTTCTAATTGTTGTCCTTTAGCAGGTGTAAAACCAAATACAGTTCTGCCGCATTGTACTAAATCTGGTCTAGCATTTACCAATGCTTCGTCAATCACAAAATATTCTTGTTCCCAACCTAAAGTAGGGATGACTTTATTTACGTTCTTATCAAAATAGTTACAAACTGTTACTGCTGCTTTATTGACTGCATCCACTGCTTTCATCAATGGTGCTTTGTAGTCTAAAGACTCGCCAGTGTAAGCAATAAAAATGGTAGGGATACATAAAGTTTTTCCGTTACCAATTTCAATGATGAATGGGGGAGATGATGGGTCCCATGCAGTATATCCTCTTGCTTCAAATGTAGCCCTCAATCCTCCATTCGGAAAGGAAGAGGCATCTGGTTCTTGTTGTATTAATGTAGCACCGTCAAATTCTTCGATTGCTGTACCGTCTCCTTTTAAGGTAAAGAAAGAATCATGCTTTTCTGCCGTTGCGCCAGTCAATGGTTGGAACCAGTGAGTAAAATGCGTTACACCTCTGCTCTCTGCCCAAGCACGCATACCAGATGCGATTTGACCAGCCACCGTGCGATCAATTTTTTTACCACCTTTGATACTTGTTACTAAGCTTTTGTAAGCTTCATCACTTAGATATTCTCTAGCTGTTTTAATGGTGAAAACACTTTCTCCGAAAACGCCTGTAATTTTTGCGCTTTTGATATCTGGTGAATTTGGTTTAAAATGGCTTACATGGTTGACTGCGTCGGTTCTTAAAGACATATATTATTTATTTAAAATATAAATGATTAGAACAAAGATATTGTCTTTTGTTAATTTTTATTCTAAGGTTTTTGAAAAAAGATATAAAATGTGCATAAAATATAAATATAATTAAAAATTATAATACATATTTAGTCTACAATCTATTGATAATCATAAATATCCTTCTGTAAACTACTAACAAGCCACTTTTTTTATGTTGGTAAATCTCTAATGACTTAAGTCTGTCGTTTTGTAACTTCGCGTCATCTATTCAAGTATAAGCCCAAATCATGGAAATAACTGTAAAAACAGCCCAACAATTAAGACTAACCGAAGGAGAATTTGAAAGTATCAAACAGAAGCTGGGTCGCACACCCAATTTTACTGAGCTATGTGCTTTTAGTGGCATGTGGAGTGAACATTGTAGTTATAAGAATTCTATTAAATGGTTAAAAACATTGCCTCGTGATGGAGGTAGAATGTTGGTTGCTGCGGGTGAAGAGAATGCGGGCTTGATGGATATTGGAAATGATTATGGTGTCGTATTTAAAATTGAATCACATAACCACCCAAGTGCATTGGAGCCTTTTCAAGGTGCTGCAACAGGAGTAGGTGGTATCCAAAGAGATATTTTCACCATGGGTGCTCGTCCAATCGCATCTTTAAATAGTTTACGTTTTGGAAATTTAGAAGATGCTAAAACAAAAAGACTATTGGCTGGAGTGGTGCATGGTATTGGACATTATGGAAACTGTTTTGGTGTTCCAACTGTAGGCGGTGAATTGTATTTTGAAGATTGTTATCATACCAACCCATTGGTGAATGCCATGAGTGTGGGAATTGTAAAAGCGGGTAAGACGGTGAGTGCAATTGCATTGGGTAAAGGGAATCCTGTATTCTTTGTGGGAAGTGCTACAGGTAAAGACGGAATAGGTGGTGCAAGTTTTGCTTCTGCTGAAATTACTGCGGATAGTGCAGAAGAATTACCAGCAGTGCAAGTGGGTGATCCTTTTCAAGAAAAGAAATTATTAGAAGCTTGTTTAGAAGTCATTGAAACAGGTGGTGTAGTGGGTATGCAAGATATGGGTGCTGCAGGAATCATTTGTTCTACTGCAGAGATGAGTGCAAAAGGTGGAGTTGGAATGCGCATTGATTTAGATAAAGTACCAACACGTCAACAAAACATGAAGGCATGGGAATTGTTGTTAAGTGAGAGTCAAGAGCGTATGTTGATGGTAGTAGAGAAAGGAAAAGAAAAAGAAGTCTTAGCTGTATTTGAAAAATGGGATTTGTCTTGTAGCAATATTGGAGAAGTGACAGAGGATGGCTTATTGGATTTTTACATGCATGGTGTATTAGAAGCTTCATTACCCGCTTATGAGTTGGTATTAGGCGGTGGTGCACCAGTGTATGAAAGAGCCTATCAAGCGCCAGCGTATCTTGCTAAAGTCAATGCATTTGACATGAACACGATTGCAGATACAAGTAATTTGCAAGAGACTGTAAAAGCAATGGTGCAGCTTCCAAATATCGCATCAAAACGCTGGGTGTATACACAGTATGATAGTATGGTAGGTGCGGCGAATACATCTACCAATGCCCCAAGTGACGCAGCAATTGTATTAGCAAAGGGAACTGGCAAAGCTTTGGCTATGACGGTAGATTGTAATAGTAAGTATGTTTATGCGGATCCTGAAAAAGGCGCCATGATTGCGGTAGCAGAAGCAGCAAGAAATATTGTTTGTTCTGGTGGGGAGCCAATAGGTGTAACCAACTGTTTAAATTTTGGAAATCCTTACGATCCAGAAGTATACTATCAGTTTGTAAAATCGGTAGAAGGAATGGGAGCGGCTTGTAGAAAATTCAACACACCTGTAACTGGGGGTAACGTGAGTTTTTACAACCAAAATCCGGATGGTCCAGTTTTTCCAACACCTACAATTGGTATGGTGGGTATTGTGGAGGACATGAACAATAGAATGACTTTAGATTTCAAGCAGGAAGGAGATACCATTGTTTTATTAGGTCAACAAAGAAACGATATCGGATCTTCTGAATATGTAAATAAATTAAAAGGTGTTGCATTTTCTTCGGCACCTTATTTTGATTTGGACGAAGAGTTTCAATTACAACAATTGGTTGCAAGCTTAATCAAATCAAAAAAAGTAAAATCAGCACATGATATTAGTGAAGGCGGATTGATTGTTACTTTATTAGAATCTGCTTTCTTCAACAACAAAGGTTTCAATGTAAGTTCAAACAATAGTGATTTAAGAAAAGATGCTTATTGGTTGGGTGAAGCGCAAAGCAGGGTGGTGGTTTCATGTACTGCAGATCAAGTTGCGGATATGGAACAATTGGCAAAAACCTTTGGTATTACAACAACGACCATTGGTAAAGTGACCGATGGAGAGGTGGTGGTAGATAATGAAAATTGGGGATCCATCGCCAATTGGAAAAACGAATACGATACAGCAATAGAAAAAAAATTATAATTCGCTTTTAAAAATAGTCCATGTCAAAACAACCAACCATTGTGGTCACTGGTGCTGCAGGTTTTATCGGTGCTGTTTTTGTTCAGTTTTTAAATGAACAAGGATTGGATCAGTTATTACTTGTGGATGATTTTGGCGTTGAATCAAAAAGAACAAATTGGGAAAATAAAAAGTTCATTAAGGCAGTAGAACGTCAAGCTTTTTTAACACAATTGGAAGACGGCGAATTTGAGATTGATTTGATTGTGCATCTAGGTGCGAGGACAGACACCACTGAATTCAATTATGCCATTCATGAGGCATTGAATGTGGAGTATTCAAAAGCCCTCTGGAATTATGCTACCGCAAAAAAGATTCCATTTATTTATGCCTCTTCTGCAGCAACATATGGTGGTGGTGAACATGGGTATGAAGACAGCCATGCTATATTAGATCAACTTGAACCACTCAATCCATATGGAGTGAGTAAAAACGAATTTGACAAATGGGCCATCGCTCAACCAGCTGCACCGCCATCTTGGACTGGATTGAAGTTCTTTAATGTCTATGGTCCTAATGAATCACATAAAGGCCGAATGGCGAGTGTGATATTTCATTCCTTTAATCAAATCAAATCAACTGGCGTTGTCAAGTTGTTTAAAAGTCATCGACCTGATTTCAAAGACGGGCAACAATTGCGTGATTTTATTTATGTCAAGGATTTAGTGGCTGTAATAGATTGGATGATGCATGAAATGCTAGACAATCATTGGGAGTCAAGTAAAAATGGATTATACAATTTAGGCACAGGCAAAGCAAGATCTTTCTATGATCTAGCTGCCAATACTTTTATAGCTCAAGGTTTAGAGCCAAAGATTGAATTTGTAGATATGCCCGAAGATATCAGAGATAAGTATCAATATTTTACAGAAGCCAATATGGCTAAATTACGTGCTGCAGGATACACAAAGCCATTCACTAGTTTAGAAGAAGGGGTACATGATTATGTGGCCAACTATTTAGTTCCCGGGAAGGGATATTAGAAAAAAGCATTTTCACTAATTAGGGAATAGAGAAAATATACCTATCCCTTGGCTTTCAGCCTATCAATTTTCTGCTTTCATCAGACGCTTGGTCGCGTCTTCTTGTTCGCTACGGGATAGTATATTTTCTCTATCATCAATTTATTTCTAATTTTATATTAATGTGCCTTCAAGAAAGCAATTGCTTTTGCATAAGAATCTGCTTTTGCGGCAGCGTTATAGCTAGGATTGCTAGGATTCGCAAAGCCATGACCCGCATCGTATTTGTAAGCAGTTAAGTTTTTGCCAGCTAATTTCATATTGGCTTCAAAATCGTTCACCATCGCTGGAGATGGAGATTGATCTAAGTTGCCAAAGAAACCAATGATATCACATTGAATGGATTTCAATTTATCCATATTGGATTCTGGGCGACCATAATACATCACAGATCCTTTTGCTTGAGGGCCTGCTAAAATTGCTGTTTGCAAACTCCACATACCGCCAAAGCACCAACCCACACTGTAAATTGCTGCTTTAGGTCCTGCGTGTTTGATAGCACCTTGGATCAATGCTACCATTCTATTCATGTCTGCACCTCGCATTAATTTCATTGCGCTGTCTGGTGTTGCTGCAACTTTGCCATCATACATATCCACTGCCATGACGTTGACATCCCCTAAGTCTTTGAAATACTGATCCGCTTCCATTTTGATATTGTCATTCAATCCCCACCATTCTTGAATTACAATCAACCATTTATCTGATTTCTTTTTAGCTGGAATAAAATAAGCCTGACCTTGCTTTCCGTCCGCAGCATTGAATGGCACAATTTTACCCAATAAATTGGCTGGATTGACTTGCACTGGGGCAAGGTGCATTTGTGCAAATTTTGATTGGCTTGCTTCCAATTGATACGCTTGCTGCGTTTCCATGTTTAGACATTCAATGACTTCGCCTTTGTCAATTACAGGATGCTGTGTTGGCTCCCATTGCCAGCTCAATAATCCTGCCGTCAAAAGCAGTGCAAATAAGGTATAAAGGGTCTTTTTCATTGTATTGGTTTTAATTTGATTTAAGATGTTCACGTTTATATAACAGTTATAAACATTTATTGTTTAGGCGGTTTTATACATTTTGTAGGCGGTGTTTTTTAGCTTATTTTTGTATGACCTCTAAGAAATTTTCCAAAAAAAAGGCGGTCACATTAAAAACCAATTGATTGGGTAGTCCTCAATAGGCAACTATTGCTGGAATTCCTTTTTCAATATTATATGAATTTAAAGTTATGGCAAAGTATATTTTTGTTACGGGTGGCGTTACAAGTAGTCTAGGAAAGGGTATTATTGCTGCTTCTCTAGCTAAGTTATTACAGGCTCGTGGCATTACTGCTACAATCCAGAAATTTGACCCGTACATCAATGTGGATCCAGGAACTTTGAATCCTTATGAGCATGGAGAATGTTATGTAACAGAAGATGGCGCTGAAACAGACTTAGATTTAGGACACTATGAGCGTTTTTTAAATATCCCTACATCACAAGCGAACAATGTGACAACTGGTCGTATTTATCAAACCGTAATTAATAAAGAAAGAGCGGGTGAATTTCTGGGAAAGACCGTGCAGGTAGTGCCGCATATCACAGATGAAATTAAACATCGAATGTTGTTACTGGGAAAAGAAGGAAAATTTGATGTGGTGATTACTGAAATTGGGGGAACAGTAGGGGATATTGAAAGTTTACCATTCGTAGAAACCGTTAGACAAATCCAATGGGAACTTCCTGAGGAAGATGTGATGGTAGTGCATTTGACGTTAGTCCCTTACTTGAAAGCTGCGAAAGAATTAAAAACAAAACCCACACAACATAGTGTACGCATGTTGAGTGAAGCAGGTGTTCATCCAGATGTGATTGTATGTAGAGCAGAAGAACCACTAAATGACGAAATAAAAAGAAAAATTGCTTTATTCTGTAATGTAAGAGCAGGTAGAGTGATAGAGGCTGCGGATGCTTCAACGATCTATGAAGTGCCTTTGAAAATGCTTGAAGAGAAGTTGGATTTAATCGTGCTCGAAAAATTAAAAATCACCAACTTTAAAACGCCAGATTTAACAAAATGGAGTTTATTCTTAGATAAATTAAAACATCCTAAAGCGACTGTCAATATTGGCTTAATCGGAAAGTATATTGAACTACAAGATGCGTATAAATCTATCTTGGAGAGCTTCATACATGCAGGTGCTATGAATGAAGTAAAAGTGAATGTAGTGAATGTCCATAGTGAAGATATTACCAAAGACAATGTGAAAGAGTTGGTGGGTCAATTAGACGGATTGTTAGTTGCGCCAGGTTTTGGTAACAGAGGGATTGAAGGAAAAATTGTAGCAGTTCAATATGCTAGAGAAAATAATTTGCCTTTCTTTGGAATCTGTTTAGGCATGCAGATGGCTGTCATTGAATTTGCACGTAATGTAGTTGGATTAACAGGAGCACATTCTGTAGAGATGGATCCTGCCTCTCCTCATCCAGTGATCAATATGATGGAAGAGCAAAAAAGAATTACCATGAAGGGTGGTACAATGCGTTTAGGTGCCTATCCTTGTGCGATTCAAAAAGACACATTAGCATATGAAATTTATAGCAGTGAATTAATCAGTGAGCGTCATCGCCATCGTTATGAATTCAACAATGAATATCTTAAGGCATTCCAAGATAAAGGAATGGTGACTAGTGGAACCAACCCTACCACCGGTTTAGTAGAGATTGTAGAATTACCCAATCATCCTTTTTTCATTGGAGTACAATACCATCCTGAATTAAAAAGTACAGTAGAAGCACCAGCTCCATTGTTTGTTCATTTTATTGCCGCTGCTAAAAAACATGCAAAAGGATAGTATTTTTGATTTAACTTGTTAGTTCATAAACGCTAACAATTATGTATCAAAAAATCGTTTTCTTTTTATTCCTTTTACTTAGCACAAAGGCATTTACACAATCGAATTCAAATTTGACTTGGTCAAAAGATGGCCAGTCCTATTTTTCTTTAATTGGAGGCGATATTGTGCTTCAAACTCCAGGAAAATCCAATTCAAGTAAGTGGGTAATTGGAAATCAATTGATTCCAGCAGGAGCTGTAAAGCCAATCGAAATACAACAGTTTACAATTTCTGACAATTCCGAATTTGTCTTGATTCAGACCAATTCAAAAAGAGTATGGCGTTATGAAACGATGGGAGATTTCTATCTCTTAAATACCAAAACAAAACAATTAAAGCAAATAGGAAAAGGGCTGCCTGCAGCTTCTTTACAGTTCGCCAAACTATCGCCTAATCATCAATGGATCGCTTATGTAAGTGGACACAATATTTATGCGGAAGATGGGATATCAGGTAAAAGGATTCAATTAACAAAGGATGGTTCAAAAAATCTAATCAATGGTACTTTTGATTGGGCTTATGAAGAAGAATTTTTTTGTAGAGATGGATTTAGATGGAGTCCAGATAGTAAAAATATTGCTTATTGGCAAGTCAATGCAAATGGCATAAAAAATTATTTAATGATGAATAATACAGATGCTGCATATCCTTTTGCAGTCCCTGTAGAATATCCGATTGCTGGTGAAAAACCATCTGTGGTAAAAATTGGCGTAGTCAATTTGAGCTCTGCTACAACAAAATGGATGGAAACGCCCGACGATGCAGTCTTAGGCACCTATATGCCAAGAATGGAATGGGTTCCCAATAGTCAACAATTAATCATTCAGCATTTAAATAGAAAACAAAATACAAGTCAGTTGTTATTAGCAGATATCGTTACGGCGAAATCAAAATCTATTTATAAAGAGCAAGAAGCTACTTGGATTGACATTGCACCATCATGGGATCAAAGCTATGCAAACGGTGGATGGGATTGGTTGGAAGACGGCAAGCATTTTTTATGGGCAAACGAATCAGATGGATGGAGACATTTTTACATCCAATCTATTGATGGATCAGCACCTGTTTGTATTACTCCAGGCAATTATGATGTGATGAAAACGGCTAGGGTTGATTTTAAAAATCATCGTTTGTTTTACTATGCATCACCAACTAATGCTACACAACAATATTTATATGTAAAGCAATGGGATTCTAACAAGGAAGCACAATTATTGAGTCCTAAGGAGCAAGTGGGTTCACACGATTATACCATTAGTCCAAATGGTACAATTGCAAAACATGCTTTTTCAAACATCAATATCAAACCAGTACAAGAGTGGGTGAGTTTGCCAACACATGAAGCCATAGGAGCGGCTAATGTAACGAATGCATTGGCTACACTTAAGAAAAATGAAAATGCACCTGAGTTTTTTACAGTAACAACAACAGATGGAGTGGTCATGGATGCTTGGATGATTAAACCACAAAATTTTGATGCCACTAAAAAATATCCAATTGTATTTTATGTGTATACAGAACCATGGGGACAAACTGCAAAAGATGAGTATGGTACAGGCTACAATCAGCTCTACAATGGATCAATGGCTGCAGATGGATATATCTATGTAAGTATGGATAATAGAGGGACACCTGTGCCAAAAGGTAAAGCTTGGCGTAAATCGGTGTATCAAAAAATAGGAGAAGTCAATATCAGAGATCAAGCAATGGGTGCGAAAGAAATATTTAAACTTCCTTTTGTAGATACTAGCAGAGTAGCAGTTTGGGGTTGGAGTGGAGGTGGATCTGCCACACTTAATTTGATGTTTCAATATCCTGAAATTTATAAAACTGGAATTTCTATAGCAGCTGTTGGAAGTCAATTGACGTATGATAATATTTATCAAGAAAGATATATGGGATTGCCTCAGGAGGACAAGTCTGTTTTTATCAAGGGTTCACCCATTACGTATGCTAAAAATTTAAAGGGAAATCTGTTATATATCCACGGAACTGGTGACGATAATGTGCATTACCAAAACGCAGAATTATTGATCAATGAATTGATCAAAGAGGGTAAGCAATTTTCATTAATGAGTTACCCTAACAGATCTCATTCCATCTCAGAAGGAGAAGGCACTACAGCACATTTAAGGGGTCTTTTTACCCGTTATTTGCGCCAATATTGCCCACCAGGTGCTAAGTAATTTAATTGTGTCTCTCGCTAGAAAAAGTAGCATCTACACTTTGCTATACCGCTAACATATGTTAGTTTTGCGGTATGCAAAAAATAAGAATTCTTACGTCGACTAGTTTGTTTGATGGCCATGATGCGTCTATTAATATCATGCGACGAGTGTTGCAAGAGCAGGGCGCGGAAGTCATCCATATGGGGCACAATCGATCTGCACAAGAAATTGTAGAAGCAGCCATTGAAGAAGATGTGCAATTGATTGCAATTACATCCTATCAAGGGGGGCATATAGAATTCTTTACTTACCTCAGAAAATTATTAGATGAGGCAGGATACAAACATATCAAAATAGTCGGTGGAGGCGGAGGTACCATTTTACCTTCCGAGGCAGCAATCATTCATGCCAAGGGAATTTCAAAAATATATTTACCAAAAGATGGGCTTGCGATGGGAATCGAAGGCATGATTCGCGAAGTGATTTCATTTGCTGACTTTTCATTAAAATCAAACCAAACAACTAAGTATTCAAAATTACCTTTTAATAAAAAAGTTGATCCAAGAAAATTAGCAAGAGATATAACACTTTTACAAAATGGAAGTTTAAAAATCAAAAAGGATAAAAAAATTCTTGATAAAAATATTCCTGTCATAGGTTTAACAGGAACAGGAGGTGCAGGAAAGTCAACTGTATGTGATCGTCTGGTGCATTATTTTATTCAAACCAATCCTGAATTAAGTATCGCGGTTGTTTCTGTTGATCCAACAAAGAAAAAAACTGGCGGTGCATTATTAGGGGACAGGATTAGGATGAACGCTATCCATCATGCCAACGTATTTATGCGTTCTTTGGCAACAAGATCGGATCATCAATCTATATCTGGATCTTTAGATCAAGTTATTTATTTATGCAAGGCCGCGGGATATGATGCTATTATTATTGAAACCGCAGGTGTGGGTCAAAATGATGCGTCTATAGTAGATTATGTAACACTCCCAATGTATATCATGACACCTGAGTTTGGTGCAGCGAGTCAATTGGAAAAAATCAATATGATTGACTTTGCGCAAATTATTGGCATCAATAAATTTGATCGATCAGGCGGGTTAGATGCAATCAGGGATGTAAAAAAACAATATGCTCGATCTCGTCATTTATTTGACAGTGATCATTCCAGCTTGCCAGTCTATGGGACTATCGCGTCAAAGTTCAATGACCCTGGCATGCAACATATGTTCAATCATATGATTCAGCTCATCAATCTGCAACATCAATTAAAATGGAATACAATTGCAAAACCATTGGCGTACAACACCAGTCAGGTTGCAACACCGACAATCCCGTTGAATCGATTTAATTATCTAAACGAAATTGTAGCAACCATTCAGAAAAATAAAGTTTGGATTGCAGAACAAAAACAATTGGCTTCACAATGGTATAGTTATGATCAAGTGATGCAAAATCCGAAACTTAAGAAATTGCCAATCCTAAAAGAGGAGGCAGAAAAAGTGGCAGGAGCGATTGATCCAGAAGTAAAGCAATCCATTCAATCTTGGGAGGCATTGAAAAACACCTATCAACAAGCGTCATTGGTGTATGAAATAAGGGGCAAGAAAATACATCAACCATTGCGTTTTAAAACTGAATCAGGACTGGATTTGCAAAAAGTATATCTGCCTAACTTTAAAGACTGGGGAGATATTGCAGAATGGCAATTGAAAGAAAACGTGCCAGGGCATTATCCGTATACGGCAGGTGTGTTTGATTTGAAGCGAACGGGCGAAGATCCAACAAGGATGTTTGCAGGAGAAGGTGGTCCTGAGAAAACCAATCAACGCTTCCATTTTTTGGCGAAGGGACAACCTGCTACAAGATTATCCACTGCATTTGATAGTGTGACATTATATGGCCAAGATCCATCTAACAGAATGGATGTTTTTGGAAAAATTGGGAACGCAGGAGTGAATATTGCGTCTGTAGATGATATTAAAAAATTGTATTCTGGCATCAACTTGAATGATCCAACTAGTTCTGTTAGTATGACCATCAACGGTCCTGCAGCAATTATACTAGCGATGTTCTTTAATGCAGCAATCGATCAAGCATGTGAGCAATACATTACTGCTCAAAAAATGTGGCCTGCAGTAAATAAAAAAATCAATCAAATTTTTAAAAATAAAACTAGGCCGGTTTATCATGATTTTGATGCCTTGAAAAAACAATCAATCGAACACAATGGGTTGGGTTTGAAATTGTTGGGTGTGAGTGGGGATCAAGTGTTGGATCCTAAAGTGTATGATACCATCAAAAAACAAGTCTTACAAACAGTTCGCGGCACACTTCAGGCAGATATCTTAAAAGAAGATCAGGCACAAAACACTTGTATTTTCTCTATCGATTTTGCGTTAAAATTAATGGGGGATGTACAAGCTTATTTTGTCGATCAAAAAGTCAAAAATTTCTATAGTATCTCCATTTCAGGATACCATATTGCAGAAGCGGGTGCCAACCCAATTACACAATTGGCATTCACCTTGGCAAATGGGTTTACTTATATTGAGTATTTTTTAAATAGAGGTTTAGAGATTGATGATTTTATTCCAAACTTCAGTTTCTTCTTTAGCAATGGGATGGATCCTGAATATGCAGTCATTGGAAGGGTAGCAAGAAGAATCTGGGCACAAACTATGAAGCTTAAATACAATGCAAATGCAAGATCTAAAAAGCTGAAATACCATATTCAAACAAGTGGCAGAAGCTTACATGCGCAGGAGATCGATTTTAATGACATTAGAACCACACTTCAAGCGCTGTATGCCATCTATGATCAATGTAACAGTCTTCATACCAATGCGTATGACGAAGCCATCACGACACCCACAAAAGAGAGTGTGAGAAGAGCGCTTGCCATTCAGTTAATCATTAATAAAGAATTGGGCACTGCTAAAGTGGAAAACGCACAACAAGGTAGTTTCTTAATGAACGAGTTAACGGATTTAGTAGAAGAAGCGGTATTGCAGGAGTTGGAACGAATCAATGCTAGAGGAGGCGTATTAGGTGCAATGGAAAGAATGTATCAGCGATCTAAGATCCAAGAGGAAAGTATGCTCTATGAAACTAGAAAACATCATGGAGACATTCCTATTATCGGCGTCAATACATTCATTGACGAAGCAGATCAAAATAGCAATGATCGACGTCCTGTATTCAGATCTTCTGCTTCCGAGAAGAAATTACAAATCACCAATCTGACGCATTTTAAAAATAGAAACAAGGAGCAAGCTGCTCATTATTTAAGCTTGTTACACAACGCAGCAGTGCAAAATGAAAACATTTTCGACCTATTGATGGAGGCGGTTAAATATTGCAGTTTAGGGGATATCACGAATTTGCTCTACCATACAGGGGGCAAATACAGTAGGAATTTGTAATAAAGCCTTAAAATAGCGCCAAAATGATTCCAAATTCGGCGCCATTGAGTGCTAAATACATCTTAAAAACATACCTTTGCGGCATCTATTTAGATTAATTTAAAAGCATGAAAACGGACAAAAATACGGTCATTGGGTTTGTATTATTAGCAGGTTTATTCTTTGTATACTTCTGGTATACAAGTAAGCAGCAAAATGAAATTGCAGCGTATAAGAAAAGATTTGACGATTCGGTTGCAATGGTGAAAGCAACTGCTGAAAAAGCAGCGGCTTTGAAAACAGTCCAATTGGCGGATTCGACTAAAAATGATTCAACTGCGATCCAAGCAGTTGCGGATACTTTAAAAGAGCAGATTGCAATTTTAGAGAACGATTTAATTAAAGTAGAGTTGACCAACAAAGGTGGTCAAGTTGCGCGCGTTACTTTAAAAAAATATACCAATTCTAAAAAAGAACTAGTACAATTGGGAGATAGTAGTTCATTGTCTTATGCGGTGAATGCAGGTAACAATCAAACAGTACAAATTAATCAGGTACTGTTTCCAGTAGCAAATGCCTCAACCGATCAGAACGGAGCACAAAAAATTGAATACGTTTGGATTGCTCCAAATGGTAAAACTATCAAGCACCAATTTACTTTAGCAAAAGGAAAATACAATGTTGATTGGAATATCGTAATGGATGGCGCAGATCAATTATTAACAAACAATCAATTGAATGTATTGTGGGATGTCCATTCTTATGGACAAGAAAAGACAACAACCTATGAGCGTCAAATGTCAAATATTTGTTTTTCAGAAGGGAATGAGTTCGATTATATATCAAGCAATACCAATAAAGTATTTGAAAAGCCAGTACAGTGGGTTGGTCTTGTTCAACAATTCTTCTCTACTACTGTGATCTATAAGGATGGGTTTAATTCAGGAAAAATTGACTGGCAACGTAAAACAGATAGCAGCAATGGCTTAGCTACTTTACAAGCGCAGTTTCAAACTAAATTAACAGGTTCCAATGCGTCCATGCTATTATCACTTTATTTTGGTCCGAATGATTTTCAAATCTTAAAATCACAAGCACCCGAAATGGAGCAAATCGTGAACTTAGGAAGAGATTTATATTCTTTCGTTCGCCCTATCAATAAATTCATCATCATGCCAGTATTCGATTTCTTTGCTGGCTTCGTAAAAAATTATGGTTGGGTCGTATTTTTATTGACCATCTTTATTCGTTTGGTGACTTCACCTTTGACTTACACAAGTTTCTTGAGTACTGCAAAGATGAAAGTATTAAAACCTGAATTAGATGAAATCAAGAAAAAGACAGGTGATGATCAACAAGCTTTTGCAATGGAGCAAATGAAATTATTCAGAGAAGCCGGGGTTAATCCATTGGGCGGATGTATACCTGCCTTATTACAAATCCCGATTTTCTTTGCGCTATATAGTTTCTTCAATTCTAATATTGCATTAAGAGGACAGTCGTTCTTATGGAGTCAAGATTTGTCTAGCTATGATTCAATTTATACCCTTCCTTTCACGATTCCATTGGGTTTTGGAAGTCATATCAGCTTATTTACTTTAACCGCAGTATTGACTACATTTATCTCGTCTATCTACAATATGTCGATGACGCCTACGCAAGATAATCCTGCCCTTAAGTACATGCCTTATATTTTCCCTTTCATGTTATTGTTTATCTTCAATAGTTTGCCATCAGCATTAACATGGTACTATACAGTGTCTAATATTGTGACTTTATTATTACAATTGATTATTCAAAAAGTCATTATCGATCATGATAAAATTTTAGCTACCATAGATATCAAGAGAAAAACGCCAAAGAAGAAAAGTAATTGGCAAGAGAAATATGAGCAAATGATGGAGGCGCAAAAAAAAGTACAAGCCCTGAAAGACAAAACTAAAAAATAATAGTAACTAGAGAGACCTGATTTAACATTGGGTCTCTTTAGTTTAATATGTGTTCAATATGCTTCGATTATCCCCCTTAATTGCTTGCTTTCTTAGTTGTATCGTATTTCAATTACATGCCCAGACGAAAGTGGTGGGTGAATGTGCAGTGACTTATGACATTCATCAAGTATCAACCAATGGTGACACAAGCTTAGTAGGACAAAAACAAGTTTACATCAAGGGGAATGGTTGCAAAACGATTTTGAAGACCCCGGAATTAACGCAGACGCTGATATTCAATACACAACAAGACACAGCTATTATTTTGAAAGAAATAGGCTTGAATAAATTGTTACAGTATATTAAATATGCATCTTTAAATCAGGTCAACTTGGTCGCCTCCAAAAAAAATGGCTTAACAAGTACAATTTTAGATTATCCATGTGAGTCTATCACTTTAACTTGGGCAGATGGGACATCGATGGAAGTGTCTTATACCAACGCGATTCTTCCTACAGTGACTGTATATGAACAAGCATTTAAAGAAATACCTGGTTTGGTATTAGCTTATCAATTGAATACGAAATCGGGTAGTCGGATTGTGTATAGGGCTAACAAAGTAGACTTGAGCCCAATCACATTAAATGTATTTGAGGTCAACAAAGAAAGCTACCAGCTAATTAATTAAGGATTTTGTGGACTAGGTGTCTTGAACTTAGGCAAGATTACTTTATGACGATAAGGAATGACATATGTAATATTGCCCTTATTGTATTTAAGATAATTCGATTGTGTTGAATTCGCAGTTGCATTGGTCTGAACAGTTAGCCCTCTAAATACTAAACTTGATTTAAGGTCATGAAAAGTACTTGCTTTATGACTTAAACTACTCAAGTTTTTCAAGCTGTATTTTTCAGTAACTCTTTTTGATTCGCTACTACTGGCAACAATTGTTGAAGCATGAGCAGTAGTGGATACTAAAGTCATGAACACTAAAGAGGATAATATCGTTCTTAGGGTAAACACGGATATTACGAAGTTAAAACATTATAACAATTCTGCATAAATATTTTTTTAACTATATATTAAGTTTACTGTGTACAATAAATTGGTTCAAATTAAGCCTGATCACGTACATTTAATAAAGTATTGAAATGCTGAAATATTGGTTATTATATTGATTTTCAGTGCTTTATTAATCAAATTTAAATAGATGCCATGTTCAATCATCAATTTGAAGACGAAAACGGAGATATTCAAGACCTACTTTTACGCTACCAAAATTTAAAAACAGGTAAGGCGCATTCCTATATAGAAGAGGATGATTTTGAAAAAATCATTGCCCATTTAGATGAAAAAGATGCAATTGTGGAAGCGATAGAAGCGGCAGATATTGCATTGGCTCAATTCCCTTCCTCCTCTCTTTTAATGATCAAAAAAGCCGATTTATTATTAGCGACCAGGAAATATACAGAAGCCTTAGAATTATTGAATACGGCTGCTTTGTATGACCATAAAGACATGAATCTTTTTATCCTCAAGACAGATGCTTTTTTGGCATTGGATCAACCCGAAGAAGCGATTGTATTATTGCAAGAAGCCTTGCATTTATTTGAAGGTGCAGAACGAACAGAAGTGTTATTTGAATTGGCAGATGTATATGATGACCATGAGGCATTCGATAAGGTTTTTGATTGTTTGCAATTAATTTTAGAAGAAGAACCAACCAACGAAGAAGCTTTATATAAAATCTGTTTTTGGACAGATTTTACTGGTCGTAATGATGAGAGTATAAGATTGCATCAACAAATCATTGACGAACAACCTTACAATGCATTGGCCTGGTTTAATCTAGCCGCGGCTTACCAAGGAATCAAATTATATGAGAAGGCGATTGATGCGTATCAGTTTGCAATTGTCATTGATGAAAAATTTGACTACGCTTATCGTAATATGGGGGATGCTTATTTAAGAATCAGAAAATACAAAGAGGCCATCGAAGCATTAGAAAAGGTATTAGAATTATCTAGGCCAGAAGATGTGATATATGAAGCAATTGGGCATTGTTACCATCGATTAAAAAACTTTGCCCAGGCAAGATTTCATTATAAAAAAGCAGTACATCTAAATTCAGATGATAGTCGGCTTTATCAAAAGATTGCATCCACCTATATGCTTGAATCAAAATGGCAGATGGCTATAAAGCAAATTGAACATGCTATCAGAATCAATAAGCATATCAATGAGTATTATATCATGATGGGGGAGTGTTATATGCATTTAGATGAATACAAAGAAGCGGCAACCTATTTTGGCATTGTTGTAAAACATAAGCCAAAACAAATTGCCGGATGGGAAAGTTTTATAAAATGTCTTATCGCCAATCATCAAATGGATGCGGCATTGGAGCAAACAGAATTGGCATATATGTCTACACAGGGTAAAGTAATTTTTGTATACTACAGAAGTGCAATTTTATTTATGATGCAAAAACGTAAAGAAGGATTGTTACAATTAGAAATGGC
>CALPLN020000018.1 GCA_943324415.2 Sediminibacterium ginsengisoli
AATGGGGAGCCAATCATAGCATTCCAATTACCTTATCCTTGCCATCATTAGGACCAGTTACAATATCTCCTAATATCTCATTAGAAGAAAAATGGTTCGGACAACAAAATATTAAATCTTGGAATAGCCAATTGCAAAAAGTGGATACCACAATCAATAGAGGCTTCTATAGAGCAACTCAAATGAGTTTTGGATTAGGAACTGCTACAAGAATATTTGGTACTTATAAGTTTAAGAAAGGGGATATAAAAGCAATCCGTCACGAGATTCGACCATCTGTTTCAATCAATTATAAACCTGATATGGCAAAGGCCTATCATTATTCCACTCAAGTAGATACAAGTGGAAGAAGGTATCGTTTTTCTAAATATGATGGGAATGGGCTAGGTGGCGCATTTAGTGAAGGACAATTTGGTGGAATGGGATTTGGAGTGGATAATTTCTTAGAGATGAAAGTCAAAGACAAGCAAGATACAAGTGCGGATGCATTTAAGAAATTCAAATTAATAGAAGGTTTCGGATTTAATTCAAGTTATAATTTCCTAGCAGATAGTTTTGCATTAGGTGGATTTAATTTTTATGCAAGAACAACGCTATTTGAAAAATTAAATATTACAACATCCTTCAATTTGGACCCATACGAAACAGACGCAAAAGGATTTAGAGTCAATAAATTAGCGATTGATCCATCAAGATTAAAATTTGGAAGTATTACCAATGGAGGTGTCTCCTTCTCCACTTCCTTTGCAAGTAAGTCAAAAGATAAAGCGAAAGACAAAAAGAGTATTCCTTTGGATCCTTTTATGACACCTGATGAACAACAACGTCAACTTTTATATGTGAGGTCGAATCCTGCAGAATTCACAGACTTTAATACACCATGGTCATTAACCATGTCATATTCTTTTCAATTTTCAAAAACCATCAAGCCAGATTATTCTGGATTCAAATTACAAACCTATTCTACTTTAAATTTAACGGGTGATTTTAGTGTTTCACCCAAATGGAAAGTAGGTGGTAGTAGTTATGTGGATTTGTCACAATTTTCTGTTCAGCAATTGAGTATGTTTATAACAAGAGAAATGCATTGTTGGCAGTTGGCAATTAATGTGATGCCGATAGGTATTTACAGATCATTTAGCATTACTGTAAATCCAAAATCAGGTATCTTAAGAGACCTGAAAATCAATAGAAGCAGAACCTTCTCCAATTCAACTTATTAAGCTGGATTGTGTTTCTCATAATGGTCGGCCATGGTATCAAATGCTAATTTTTTCAAGGATTGAACAGTGTGTCCTTCGCTAGCAATAGGAGCCAATATATCCATTTGAATTTTGCCTGGTTTGAAACACATTGCAGGATAGGCAGGTAAAATCTTTTTGGTATTTAATAAGACAACTGGAACAATTGGTTTGTTAGTATCGATTGCTAACTTAAATGCTCCGTCATAAAATGATTTTAACGGCGCACTCGTTTTGTTTCTTGTACCTTCTGGATAGATTAACATATCTAAGCCTTTTCCTAAAACTCTTTTCATTTCCTCGAAACTTGCTCTTCTACTTTGGTCGCTATTTCGGTCTACTATGACTGACCCAAATTGGTAAACCCAACCAAATAATGGCACATATACAAAACTTTTCTTTGCAATTGTTTTGTTAGCTCTTGGTAAAAAGGGCGTACTAACAGGTACGTCAATCAAACTATTGTGATTGCAAATAACAATGGCAGGTTCTAAATGATTGAAATGGTGTTGACCAGTTACTTTAAATCTGCAACCTGATAATAGTAAAAACAAACCCATCCAAATTCTAGATATAGATCGATGCCACTGCGTTTTATTAGGCTCAGGTAAGAAGAAGCAGGGTAGGTAAAACCATATAAATAGGAACATGGTGGATACAAATACAAGCAATGCCCAAAAAGCCATCATGCGCCCAATAAATAATTGTACTTTTTTTATCATATTAAATTGACCAATCTATCGGGTCTTTTTTTGCTTGTATTAAAAATTGATTCGTAGCACTAAAATGTTTACACCCAAAAAAACCATTGTATGCACTTAGTGGAGAGGGATGTGCTGCTTTTAAAATCTTATGTTTGGTTGCATCGATTAAAATTTGTTTCTGACTTGCATAATTCCCCCATAAAATAAAGACTAAATCCGATTTTTCATTTGACAATAACTTTATCAAATCATCTGAAAACTGTGTCCAGCCAATTTTACTATGACTAGCTGGCTCATCTGCTCTAACAGTTAGTGCTGTGTTCAATAATAAAACGCCTTGCTTAGCCCATTTAGTTAAATCCCCTGTTTTAGGAATCGGCATTCCTATATCTTTATTTAATTCTTTATAGATATTCATTAAGGAAGGGGGAATCTTGCAATCTTCCGGAACAGAAAAACTAAGTCCCATTGCTTGCCCTGGCTGATGATAAGGATCTTGTCCCAATATGACCACTTTTACTTGATCAAATGTGGTTTGATTAAATGCATTGAATATTAAGCTTCCTTTTGGATAAATAGTTCTATTAAGTGCTTTCTCTGTTTTAAGATGAGCAATGATGTGCTTAAAATAGGGACGCTCAAATAATGGCGCCAAAGCTTTTTTCCAACTGTCTTCTATTTTCACATCCATAATCACTAAATTACAGCTTTTAGCTATAAAACGGTGGGTTCTATATGAAAAACGGGGTACTATTCATTTTAATTTTTGTCTTTTCTATCCGTCTTTTTGCTGCCCCTACAGTGAAAGATAGTACCCTATTTGATGAAAGATTAGCCCTCTTAAACATGGTGGCTAGCTTGCAATTAAAGGAGGATCAAAATACTTTAAAAGGCGCTTTTCCATCTTACAGGAAGTATTTTTATAGTCGTCAATTAAAACAAGAAGACAATGTTTTTTTCACGACTTTAATCTTGTTCAATCTTGGACAATTTAGGGAATGGATGCAGCCCGAAGAAAAGTCATTATATGATCAATGTAAAAGGAATGCCATCGAATATATCAATCGGTTTAAGAACGAAAAGAATCAATTAACTTATAATTTCTGGCCAAGGAATCCGCCTCAAATATTTCCGAATGGGGGTTGGTTAAATCAATTCAATCAACGGTTCGCTTTAGCTGATGACATTGATGACGGAGCGATCACATTATTGGCTTTAAATGCCAATGACACGCTTGCAAATGCAATGCGCTCTAAGTTTGAAGCGTTTAGAGTGGGAAGGGGTAAGCCGAATCGTAGTTTCTACTCAAGGTTTAAAAATAGACCTGTTTATAGTACTTGGCTTGGCCATAAGATGCCTAAGGATGTGGATTTGTCTGTATTAACAAATGTCTTATTGTTGCATACGGTATCTGGATTATCGCTAAATGCAACTGATACTGCTAGTCTTGATTTAATAGTGGATTTAATTAAAGCAAATAAACATGTGGATGATCCAAAATTGGTTTCTCAACATTATGCGCATACAGCTACCATTTTGTATCATGTATCTAGATTAATGTATTTTTCTACTTACCCTCCTTTATTGGCGCTTAAATCTGATGTACTTCTTCAGTCTTTGGATTTATTGAAAGGGTCAAAATATCCACTTGAACAATTGTTACTGCACACGAGTATTTTAAGACTAGGCGGAAAAGTTGACAGTTCTTTAAGTATTAATATGCAAGCATTGCAAAAGAATGATTACCCTTATTTTGTTGCCAATATTGCCTCGGTTTTAAACAATCCAATGAAAAGAATTGTGAACGCTAGTAATTTGGTTCGTTTTGACTATTATTCCTATGCGTTTAATTTGTCACTTTTATATGAAAATAGGATGTTGAGGAGTCGGTGATCCTTTTTGGGATATTCATCAAAACCTTTTAAAAAGGATTGTCGTCGTTTCACTCCGACATCCTTTTTGGGATCTTACCCAAAGCCTTTCCTAAAGGATTGTCGTCGTTTCACTCCGACATCCTTTTTTGGATCTTACCCAAAGCCTTTCAAAAGTCCCGAGTAGCGGGACTGTTTGCTTTTGTATTTCATGTCAACGCCTGCAAGCGAGCTTGCGCGTTTCCCTAAAATACAAAAGCCTCTCACTTTCGTGAGAGGCTTTGTGATTCGGATTGGATTCGAACCAATGGCCCTCATCTTAGAAGGATGACGCTCTATCCAGCTGAGCTACCGAACCATCTTCCCCATAACAAATAATGCCTTGGGGTTGCAAAATAAAGATAATTTGAGCGTTTTTCAAAGAAATATTAACTCAAATTGGTCTAAATCAATCCTTTGCTATTAAATCTTGAATGACTACACTTGCTACAGTACATCCAAATATTGCAGGCATATAGCTTAATGTGCCAATTATGGACTTTTTAGGAAAGGCTTTTTCTGTCACTATAATCTTGTCTTGATCGGCTTTTTCGGGGCTAAAAACCACTTTTAAACCTTTTTT
Organism: Sediminibacterium ginsengisoli; assembly: GCA_943324415.2. Classification (GTDB taxonomy): domain Bacteria; phylum Bacteroidota; class Bacteroidia; order Chitinophagales; family Chitinophagaceae; genus Sediminibacterium; species Sediminibacterium ginsengisoli_C. The sequence continues at coordinate 4,439 of CALPLN020000018.1, forward strand.
GATGCCTAATGCCTGTAATCTTTTCCTCACATAACGTGCAAGATTGCAGATATAGGTTTTAGAGATATCGGTGACTTTGATCTGACTAGGATCCACTTTGCCACCGGCGCCCATTGAACTTACAATTGGTAAACTTCGATCTATACAACCCTTAATTAAAAATGTTTTCGCAGATAAAGTATCAATACAATCCACGACATAATCCCATTGAGTGCTATCTAATAAATTCTTGGTTAAATCTTCTTTGATAAAAATCTCTAAAATGGTTAAGTCTAATTCAGGATTGATATCTTTTAATCTTGCTCCAAGTACCTGAGCTTTTGGCATACCAGCAGTAGAATGCAATGCAGGTATTTGTCTATTGATATTGCTAAGGTCAATAGTATCATTGTCTACAATGGTCATTTTACCTACACCGGCCCTTACAATCATTTCGGCACAAATTCCTCCAACACCACCTAGGCCAACGATTAACACGTTTTTACCCATTAAGGAATTTATACTTTCTGCGCCTAACATTAGTTCAGTTCTACTCATCCAATAGGGTATCATATCGTATCTTTATCCTGCAAAAATCATAAAACCATGTCTATTTCAAAAATCTTTTTTGTAATCGCTATTTTCTTGACATCAAGTGTTTCGGCTCAATATTCCATCAAGGAATTGACCACGCAAAAAGGAGTAAGTATTAGAAGCTTATCTGTTCCTTCTGAAAAAGTGATTTGGGCAAGTGGATCAAAGGGGATGATCGCTAAATCAACTGATGAAGGAGTGACATTTGATTGGATGCAAGTGAAAGGATACGAAAAAAGAGATTTCAGGGCAATGCATGCATGGAACGATCAAGAAGCAATAATAGTAGCAGTTGCAGCACCTGCAATCATTTTAAAAACAAAAGACGGGGGGGCTTCATGGTATACTGTTTATGAAAATAAAGACACAGCGATGTTTTTAGATGCCATCCATTTTAAAGATTCAAAAAACGGAATCGTTATAGGCGATCCCATTGATGGAGTGGTATTTATGTTAACAAGCAATAATAAAGGGGAGTCTTGGTCAAAAGTGCCTAAGTCCTATTTCTCTTCTAATTTACACAATGGAGAAGCATTTTTTGCATCGAGTAATTCTAATCTAGTACATGTGGGCAATGCGTATTTCATGGTAACAGGTGGATTGAAAAGTAGGATTTGGAATAATGGCGGAGCAACTGATTTGCCTCTTTTACAAGGTACTAGTTCAACTGGAGCCAATAGTATTGCAGTTTCACCTAATCAACAAAAACTTGTAATAGTAGGTGGAGATTTTACGCAGGATAAATTATCGGATAAGAATATAATTGGGTATCAATTGTTTTTAGAACCTAAGTCAGATCAAAAATATTTAACAAAAAAACGTACTATTTTACAACCCCTTATTTTAGGATCTCCGAATGGATATAAATCATGTGTTGAATTCATCAACAATCAAATCATACTAACTAGTGGGACATCCGGTGTTGATATTTCAGAAGATGGGGGTAAACAATGGAACAAAATTACGGATGCCTCATTTCATGTAATCAAAAGACATGTAAATAAAATGGGCGCCTATTTAGCAGGAGCTGGTGGAAGAATCAGCTATGTTCAAATCCAATAGCTTAAACAAACTTTACTGATTCCGAAATTTTACATTGTTGCTTTTTGAAAATAAATGAACATGTATTAACTTAGTACTAGGATGAAAAAGTATCAAGCTATCATATCTTTTAATATGGATGAGGAGTTTATGACTCTTGTGCCTCCTCATAGAACCTACATCAACTTTCTTTTAAATAAAGGGGTGATAGAAACTTATTCTGTAAGTATGGAATCTCAACAATCCTGGATTACGATCAATGCAGATACCAAGACCGAAGCAGAAGGCATCCTTCAAAAGTCACCTTTGTCAAAGTATTGGAATTTCGAGGTTGTCGAATTATTCGTACATGATAGTCAGTCAAATAGGTTTCCAGCAGTCCAATTAAACTAGTATTCTTTAAAATCAATTCGCATGCTGATTAAAATCATCTTTTTAAGATTTTAATGCACCTATCTTCAACAGAATTTTTAGTTTGTGTTGAATAAAGCTTTCCTATTATTTTTCTTACTTATTTGTACCGTACTAAAATCGAATGCACAAGTACTCCAGCATATACATTTTGGTACGCTCAACGCTGCTGGTGCCTCAACTCAATCTGGTGCATTTATTTATGATTGGAATTTAGGGACGCTTTTTACTAGCTCTTTTTCTGATGATCGATTTTTGCTACTAACTAGTGGCTTTATACAGTCAAAAGAGTTGGCCAAAATACTTTCACCAGCAATTGATAGTTTATTGGAATTAGATAAAAATTCAAATTTAATTTCAATTTATCCAAACCCTGCAACTCATTTTATTTTCATTTTAAATCCACAAAATGAAATCAAAATCATCAATATCAACCTTTATTCTATAAAAGGTGAATTGTTGAAAAAAATTGATGCGCCATATAGTACTACAATTTATAATAAAATGATTTCCTTGTCAAATTTTGTAGCGGGCACTTATATTTTTAGTATAAATTATATCATTGCGGGCAAATTTTATAGGACTAAGCTTTTTAGAATAATTAAAATCTAATGATGAAAATAATATTTTTGTTTTTTCTCTTATGTATTCAGTGTTCGCTATTTTCACAAGTTGAAAACGAGATGGGTATCAATTTTCAAGCAATTGCAAGAAATACAGATGGGTCGATCATCCCTGAAAAAAACATTACAATTAGATTAAGTATAGTAGAAGGATCACCTGATGGAAATATTAGTTATCAAGAAATTAAATCTACAAAAACGAATGTGGTAGGTGCATTTAATGTAACTATTGGTTTTAAAGAACAATCTTGTATTGTGGTAATTGGCGACTTTAATTTAATTAATTGGCATATTGTGCCAAAATTTTTGAAAGTCGAAGTTGATCCAAATGGAGGCATTCAATTTTTGAATCTAGGATTGCAAAAGATCAATTATGTTCCATATGCATTAGTGTCGAATGCTGTTCAATGGAAAAATGTGATTGGATTAGATTCTATAGTTGCAAAAAAAATGAATATTGCAGATACTTCATTGATGCTAGCTGGTTACCAAAGAAAAGACTCATCCGTTGTTGTGTATTTATCTCCTTTCGGTAGCGCAGCAAATTTGACTAATTTCCCCATTTTGAATCAAAATACGACAGGTAGAGCCGCTTCCGCAATTAAAGCAGATACTGCAACTATCGCCCAAAATATCACTGCCACATCCAATACTACCATTACCGCTTTACCGAATTTAACAAGTTTCGGAACAATTACATCAGGTACATGGAGTGGCACAACAATAGCGAATAGTTTATTAGAAAACAATGACATTTCCATTGGTACAACATCCATTGCATTGGGTAATTCGACAACTAGCCTAGCAGGATTGACCTCAGTTACAGCCAATAATTTTATAGGAAATTTAAATGGCAATGCTACATCTGCTAATAATGCATTGACTGCAACAACTGCATTGACAGCAACAAATGCGTTAACCGCTACAAATGCAAATACTGCGACAACCGCAAATACGGCTGTCTTAGCAGGCAATATCACTGCTACTTCTAATACTACGATTACTTCTTTACCTAATTTAACTAGTATAGGGACAATATCATCTGGTATATGGAGCGGCACTGCTATTGCGAATAGTTTATTAGAACACAATGACATTTCCATTGGTACAACATCCATTGCATTGGGTAATACGATTACTAACCTAGCAGGTTTGACCTCAGTTACAGCCAATAATTTTATAGGAAATTTAAATGGCAATGCCACATCTGCTAATAGTGCATTGACTGCAAATACCTCGACTACGGCAAATACGGCTGTCTTAGCGGGTAATATTACAGCAACTTCAAATTCAACTGTTTCCAGTTTACCCAATTTGTCAAGTATAGGAACAATTTCATCTGGCACATGGAGTGGGACGACTATTGATATTGCGCATGGGGGTACTGGTGTTAACCAATTACATGGTATATTATTAGGCACCAATGGCTCTGGAGTAAATACTATTTCGACTGCTGCTTTTGGTTCTTGGTATGACAATACAACCCAAATAGCTGCATTAGCAAATACAGCATATCCAATATTTTATAGTTCAGAAGATTTTGCGCAGGGGATTTCTATTATTGATCGATCTAAAATTCTTTTTACTAAAACAGGCAAATACAATATACAATTTTCAATACAATTTGATAGATCTGCAGGGACAAGTACAGAATACGCATCAATATGGTTGAGAAAAAATGGGGTAGACGTACCAGCAACTTGTACTGATATAACGATTCAAGGGGGCACTTTAGTTGCAGCAACAGTGGCTGCTTGGAATTTCTTTCAAAGTTTAAATGACAATGACTATTTAGAGCTTGTATGGAGCACCACCAGTACCAATATACAAATTCAATATTTGCCAGCTAGAACGAACCCAATTAGGCCGATTATCCCATCCATTATCATCACGGCACAACAAATTTTTTAATATAAAAAGGTAAAAAAAATTTGGATATTTGTAAATACCCCCTTATTTTTGCACTCCTTTAGGGAGCATAGCTCAGTTGGTTTAGAGCATCTCGTTTACACCGAGAGGGTCCGCGGTTCGAGCCCGTGTGCTCCCACAGATAAAAGTCCTCAACTTAGTTGGGGACTTTTTATTTTAAACCTATACTGCTTATAATTTCACCAATTTGACCGCTTGTACTGTTCCATTCACTTGAGCAACCAATACATAATTACCTGGAATAAAATTAGAACCAAATGTATAAGTGATATTTGATAAACCTCGAGCCGAGTATACAATTTGGCCGAATGCATTGTATACATTGATATTCATAGTTACAAAACTGCCTCTATATTTTATCGTATTTACAGTAAAACTGGTACTTGTGGGATTTGGGGAAACCGAAATGGCTAACCTTCGGTCTGGATTAACTGTGATAGCTGTTACAGTTAAATTGACTGTTTTTGAACTGGTACATCCATTGGCATCTTTCACCGTCACCTTATAAATACCAGCGGTTTGGTTGGTAAACATATTGGAGCTTTGAAATAATCCGTTGTCTAATTGATACGTATAAGGTGGTGTTCCACCAGTGCTAGTTACATAAATCGTGGTGGTAGTATTGTAAGAGGTAATGACACTATAACCCACACTTATATTTAAAGAGTCAGGTTGTAACAGATTTACAACAACTGTATCCTTAACCCCTTTTGTATCAGTGACTATAAATGAGTAGACGCCAGCGGGTCTTATAAAATTGCCTGTACCGATATAGGGAGGGATTCCACCAGTTGCATTGATTTGAACCACGGCTGTACCACCATAACAATTTATTTTCCCCACTATAGCAGTTGCATCTATTTTTTTAACTGTGTCAATGGCTTGGTATTCATATATACCCACGTCAGGATTGCCAATGATTGGATTTCCAACATAATCTCTAATAAAGCCAAGATTAGCACCAAAATTAATGGCCAAAGAGTAGGGTGCCAATCTATAGTCCCAATCAATAGCGTCACCTATTGTATCTCTAAATAATGGAATAGTATTGAAGTTTTCAATTTCGGTTGGATTTAATTGAATGCCTAAAATGCCGTTTCTAATGGTATAAATATTATTAAAATGAACCATTTTAGAAGTGTCTAAATTATCGCTAACTAAATTTTGTCCAGTCGTTAACCAAATGATATTGTTTCTTAAAATGACAATATCAGATTGTGTCGGATCATCATAACTAAACATATCTATGACTTTATTGAATTGTTTTTTTGTTTCAATAATCACGTTGTTTAATATTCTTGTATTATTAGTATTGATATAACTACCATCCACTTTATTGTGAAAGGACGCTGTTTTCCCACAATTAATAATTTTATTATATGCAAATAAATTATTGATAGCAGTTCCGGATGCTTCACCTCCAATTTCTAGGAATCCGGCACAATTGGCAACTGAATTGTACAACATGTAATTATTGTTAATACTAGTATTAAATAATTCAACAGCGCCTCCAATATATCCATAATCAAAACTAGTTGCCCAACAATCATTGATTATGTTTTGATAAATTTGATTGGATGAGCTTCCAAGTACTAAGCCATTTGCGCCATAATCATCCTCACCACCAATCGTATTTCTTATTGCTCTTAAATTCGAAATAGTGTTATTATTTATATTCGTAAAATTTGATCCACTTTGTGTGGCAATTCCAATTCCAACTAAAGAGATAGTACAATTTGAAATAGTACAATTGGGTGAGTTAAACAATAAAATCCCATACTGAGTTCTAGCCTGAATAGAATGATCTTCTAAATTCATACTAAGATCAGTTAGTGTGAGTCCATTGATCACAATATATTGTTGATTCACTATGGATATCAATTCTGAAGCATCTGTTGTGATGATTGGTTTAGGCCCAGTACTATAAGAAGTGATTACGATAGGTTTGGATATTATTCCGGATCCATCTATATTCAATTTTCCATTAAATGTTGCACCACTTTTAAAAAATAGGGAGTCCCCTGGAACCAAACCAATTGTGGCGGTATTTAAACTAGCAATTGATTTCCATGGATTTGTTATTGTTCCATCTTCAGTCATTGAGGTGGAGGCTGAATTGACATAGAATTTCTTTGGCTGTCTTAAAATAACTGGATTAAGGTATTCATAAATTCCGGCATCTGGTTGATCCTGAATGGCATTACCAGCAAGATCTTTATTCAAGCCCACATTCACTCCCAAATTGATGGCAAAAGAGCCTTCTATAAGTCTGTAATCCCAATTTTCAGGGTCACCAGCACTGTCAACAAAAATGGATACATCACCTAATAGCACTTCTGTCGGATCCAAATTAATCCCTAAAGCACTATTCCTTAATTTGTAGAGATTATTGGTATGAACCATTTTGGTAGTATCTAAATTATTGTTTACTACATTTTCTCCTGTCGTTAACCAAATGATATTGTTTTTCAAAATGACCACATCATTTAAAGTTGGATCGGCATACCAAAACATAGAACTTGCTCTAGTGAATTGTATTTTGTTTTCTATAATGACATTATTATAAAACTTAGTATTGTTTGTGTTCACAAAATTTACGCCCACTTTATTATGAAATATGGCTGTTCTGCCACAGTTAATAATTTTATTATATGCAATAAGATTATTAACTGCTTGTCCATTGCTTTCACTTCCTACTTCTAAAAAACCATTACAGTTAATGGCGATATTGTACAATAATTGATTGTCATTCACTAAAGTATTGAACAACTCAATTGTCCCACCTAGAAAACCATAATCATAACTATTAGCCCAACACCCTTCAAATCTATTTTTTTGAATTAAATTATTTGAACTACCAATAACGATGGCATTCGCGCCATAATCATCCGATCCCCCAATAGAATTCACAATAGCGCGAAGGTTAAAAATATTGTTATTTTCAATGAGTAAAAAATTAGATCCATCTTTGGCGGCTATCCCAATTCCAACTTTGGATATCTCACAATTACGTATGATACAATTAGGTGAATTTTCAAGTGTAATACCATAATTTATTTTAGCAATGATTGAATGATCTGTTTCATTCATAGTTTGATCTATTAATTTTAAACCATCAATATGGATATATTGTCTTCCACCCACATAGATTAATTCTGACGATTTGATGCTATTTGTTATGATTGGGATATCGCCAATACCATAACTCGTGTAGACAATTGGGGCAGACGATGACCCTGATCCATTCGCTATTAACCGACCATTAAACACTTGTCCTTTTTTAAAAAAAACGGAGTCTCCAGGTTGTAATCCTATCGTTCCAGTATTCACTTGACTCATCGTTTTCCAAGGACTTGCAAATGATCCATCGGCGATGGTGCTTAATGAGGAGGGGTCTACATAAAATTTTGTAGCTCTTAAAGCAATCGATTCATATATACCTATATCAGTTTGATCCAATATTGGGTTTCCTTCATAATCCCTTGTAAGTCCTAATGAGGCACCTGCATTAATTGCAACTGAATTGGAAACTAAACGATAATCCCAATTCTCAGGACTACCAGTAGTATCTCTAAACAGGGGAGTTGTATTGGTAGCTAGTATTTCCGAACTACCTAGTTTAACACCTAATATGCCATTTCTTAATTTGTAAATATTATTGGTATGGGTCATTTTTAAAGTATCCTGATTATTGTTAACAACATTTTCTCCTGTTGTCAACCAAATAATGTTATTCTTTAAAATAACCACATCAATCTTGGTAGGATCTGCATACCAAAACAAGGAACTAACTGGGCTAAATTGTTTTTTTGTTTCTACAATAACATTGTTGAATATTTTTAAATTATCTGTTCTAATGGCAAAGCCATCTAATTTATTATGAAATAGTGCAGTTTGCCCACAGTTAATAATCTTGTTGTAAGCAACTAAATTATTGGTTGCAATACCATAAGTATTACTTCCAATTTCTAAAAAACCATTGCAGTTTAATGCGGTATTGTACAAGATTTGATTATCACTAATTGTGGTACCAAAAAATTCAACTGCTCCTCCATCATACCCATAATCATAACTGGTCGCCCAGCAATCTTCCATTCGATTGTCAACGATTCTATTGTTGGATGTACCAATGACCATCGCATTGGCCCCATAATCGTCGTCGCCTCCAACCGTATTTCTGACTGCTCTTAAATTGTGTAAATAATTGGATTGAATAGTTGTAAAGTCAGAGCCAGTTTGCACTGCAATAGCGATTCCAACTAATGTGATTTCACAATTTTTTATGGTACAATAGGGTGAATTTTGCAATGTAATTGCATAACTGATTTTAGCAATCAGGGTATGGTCACTGATTGGCATTGTTTTATCAATAATTTTTAGTCCATCAATAACAATATATTGACGATTGGTAATCGTGATAATATCAGATGCCGTATAAGTGAGTTCCGGCATATTGCCTGTTCCATAGGCACTGTACACAATTGGAGCTAGGGATGTCCCAGAGGCATATACAATCAATCTCCCTGAAAACACTTGGCCTCTTTTAAATAAAACTGAATCTCCTGGTTGCAAACTGATCGTACCTGCATTCACTTGCCCAATTGTTTTCCAGGGGTTGGTGAGCGAACCATTGGCGATACTTAATGTGGAGGAAGGGTCTACATAATAATTTTTAGCAACTACTTTCTGATTTAAAAAGAGTATGCTAAAGACGATGAATAGGGTTGTCCTTACCAGCTTAGGGATTTTATATGGATACGGATACATTTTTAATCTTTTTAGGATGGTAATTTTTGAGAGCGCTCAATTTTTTTTGAATTGGCTCGAGATGCTAATTTATGTTGTCCGTTACTTTATTCGATTGATTTCAATTTGGATGCTTATTGATTGTAGTTAGTTAAATATGTATTAAGTTTGTTGTTATGCAAGTATTTACATCGCCAAGAAAAATCATCATCACATGTCATAAATGGCTAGCACCATCCTTAAATAAGGAAGTGTTGGCTTTAGGTTTTAACGTGGATCGTGTTTTTCAAACAGGTGTGGAATTGACAGGAACAGTTCAAGATTGTATTCGTTTGAATTTGAATCTTCGTTGTGCAAGTCAGGTGATGTATTCTATCAAAGCGTTTATTTGCAATGATCCAGATGAATTGTATAAAAGCTTAGTGACGATTCATTGGGAAAAATTAATCGATCCTAAAGGCTATTTTTCAGTTACAAGTAATGTATTCCACCCGAGTATATCAACCAATCTTTTCGCCAATTTGCGTGTTAAAGATGCGATTGTGGATAGGATGAGAGATACCACTAATCTTCGTCCAACAACTGGATCTACTTTATCTGGTGCAGTGGTTTATCTTTTTTGGAAACACGACGAAGCAGAAGTATTCTTGGACACTTCTGGTGAATCTTTAGCAAAACATGGGTATAGGAAATTACCAGGAAAAGCACCTATGTTAGAAGCCTTAGCTGCTGCAACCATTCTTTCTACTAAATGGGATCAAGCATCTTTGTTTGTCAATCCAATGTGTGGATCTGGTACACTTGCAATTGAAGCTGCATTAATTGCAACCAATCGTGTTCCCGGATTGTTAAGAGAAAACTATGCATTCATGCATTTATTAGGTTATAAGGATAGTATGTATTACAACGAAAGGTTAAAACTTGATGACCAAATTAAATCCGTCCCAAATTTAAAAATTATTGCTTCTGATATTAGTAAGCAAGCCATTGATATTGCAAAAATAAATGCTAAAGTTGCTGGCGTGGAGGAATTGATAGATTTTCAAGTGGTTGATTTTGAAAAAACAAAAATGCCTGAAGCAACGGAAAATGCCGTGATTATGTTTAATCCTGAATATGGCGAAAGACTTGGTGAAGAAATTGAATTAGAAGCGACCTATGCAAGAATGGGTGATTTTATGAAAAATCAATGCAAAGGAATGACTGGTTATATTTTTACCGGTAATTTAGATTTAGCAAAAAAGATTCGTTTAAAACCAAGTCGTAGAATCGAATTCTATAATGCGACTATTGACTGTAGGTTATTGGAATACGAATTGTATGCAGGTACTAAAAGAACGGATAAGCTTCAAACTGAGTTGAGTTAATTTATGCGTATAATAAAAATGGCTCCATTGCTTTTTCCCAAGAGGCCACCTTCAATAATCTTGATACTTGTTGAAGCCAGTCTTTAAGCGGTAAATCAAACAATTGTTCCGCGTCAGGTATTCCTAACAATTTTGATAAATGGTTTTCACCTGTTTTATTGTGTTCCGTAGGATAGGGCGCCCATTGAAAATCATTTGGATGCATATCTTTAATTACTTTCAATAGAATGAGTCCATTCATCACCGCTTTATAATAGTTAGGCTCTTTCACTTTTAAGCGAATGGCATTATGTAAAGGTTCTAATTTTAAATCATCCCCCACAATTTGATTCAGAATGGCAGTTAAGGTATCTACTTTTAACCATGTTGCGCCAACCCATTCAAAAGAATAAATTGTATCTCTCCCAATGGACACATTGGTAGCCTCGAAAAAACACAATCCTGGATACAATAAGCAAGATTCAAAATTCTGTATGGCAGGAGAAGTTTTAACCCAAGGCAATCCCCAATCAAAAAAAGTTTTCCAACGCTTCCAATTTTTACAAGAAATAATTTCAAGATCTGCATTCCAATTGAATGCATGATTGAAATAACAAGCTAGTTCTCCAAAAGTTGATTGATGTTTGATTGGAATAGGAAATCTACCTATAAAGCTACTTACCTCAGGATCCAAGATAGGGCCTTCAACTAATTCAAAATTGCCGGATAAAGGATTAGGTCGATCTAAAATAACCACCTTTTTGTTGTACTTCGCGGCAGCTTCTACAAAATAAGATAAAGACCATAAAAAGGTATAGAATCTGGTACCAGCATCTGGTACATCGAAAATGAGCACATCTACATCTTCAACATCCATTGCATCAAGTGTAAATTTGTTGCCATATAAACTAATAATGGGCAACTGTGTGATTGGATCCATATGATCTTCCATCAGGGCACCATCTTTACCATTGCGGTCAATACCATGTTCAGGAGAAAACAATTTTACAAGATGAAATCCTTTTTCAAGCAATGCTTTTCTACTTGGTATCCCATCCCAAGTGGTTGCAGCATCATTGGTCAACATACCCAAACGAAGCTGTTTCCATGATGGATCCATGGTTAATAACTGATCTACACCAAAACGAATAGACATAGTAATTATTTATTGCTTAAAACCTGAATTAATTTTTAATTCCTCTACCACGTTAAAGATAATTGGACACCGATCATAATGCATGAAAGTAGTAAATAAACGTTTGTTAAAGTCTGGTACATGGAAAGCAGGAAATTCTTTACATCCTGCAAAGCGATGACTATAGACAGTGCAACTATTGTCTTTTAGGAAATGACAAGGAATGGCATTGATCACCATATTGCCAGATTCTCCCTTTGAAAGGTATTTTTCATCAAATTCTTCTCTTTTTTGACCTAAATGAGCTGCTAAATGATTGGCCTCGTTTTCATCAATGTTCACCATTAGGCTTTTGCAACAGTTCCCGCAATCCGTACATGCAATTTTTGGAGAGATGACTTCAGACAGCTCAAAAACTGCTTTATCGAGGGATAAACTGTCTAAATCCCTTAAAAAGGACTGAAATTCGTCATTTTCAGTTGCTAATTCAACTGCTTTGGTCTTAATATAGTCTAAATCGACTATCGGGAATGGGTGCTGATTTTTGATTTTTCAAAGATAAGAAAATAATCTTTTATCCACATAATCCCCATTATTGACTAAAACAAGCGACTGGGTATTAGATTTGCAAACTTACGAGGGCATTTTTGTGTCCATAAAGCATTGATAACTATGGCAGAAGTAAAAATACCGGCAGAATATAATGAAGATTCCATCCGATCATTAGATTGGAAAGAGCATATTCGACTAAGACCAGGTATGTATATTGGTAAGCTTGGTGATGGAACAGCGCCAGATGATGGCATATATGTGTTGATTAAGGAAGTCATAGACAACTGTATTGATGAACACACTATGGGTTATGGTAAACAGGTTGAAATTGCTATTGAAGATAAATCAGTGACCATACGTGATTATGGTAGAGGTATCCCATTAGGTAAAATCGTAGATGTAGTTAGCAAAATCAATACCGGTGCTAAATACGACAGTAAAGCTTTCCAGAAATCAGTTGGTTTGAATGGGGTCGGAACAAAGGCGGTGAATGCGTTGAGTGATGATTTTTTAGTGACTGCCTACAGAGATGGTAAACAAAAATCTGCTAGTTTCAAAAGAGGGGTATTGATTGAAGAAACTAAGGAGTCAAAATCGACTGAACCGAATGGTACATTGGTGGTATTTACGCCTGATGCTACCATCTTCAAAAACTATCATTTTATCTATGAATACATTGAAAGTCAGCTATGGAATTATTGTTATTTAAATGCGGGTCTGACCATTCATTTTAATGACAAAAAATTTATAAGTAAAAACGGATTATTGGATTTGCTAGAGAGAAAAACCAATCCAGATGAACTAAGATATCCCATCATGCACTTAAAAGGGGAGGATATTGAAGTAGCTATATCGCATAATAATGATTACGGAGAAGACATTTTCTCATTTGTAAATGGACAATATACCACTCAGGGTGGAACGCATCAACAAGCATTTAGAGAAGCCTATGTAAAAGTGATTCGTGATTTTTATAAAAAAGATTATGAAGCTTCAGATATTAGAACAAGTATCGTTGCTGCGGTATCCGTTCGTGTGCAAGAGCCAGTTTTCGAAAGTCAAACCAAGACCAAATTAGGGTCTCAGAATGTAGCGGATGGGGGCCCTAGTATGAAGAATTTTGTTACAGAATTTTTAGCAAAAGAATTGGATAATTTCTTACATAGAAATCCAACTGTTGCAGATGCGTTAAAGAAAAGAATTGAACAAAACGAACGTGAAAGAAAAGAACTAGCTGGTATTAAGAAGTTGGCCAACGAGCGAGCTAAAAAAGCCAATTTACACAATAAGAAACTAAGAGATTGTAGAGTGCACTTAAACGATGAAGTGCCTAATAAGAATAAAGAAATTTTCATTTCAACACAACAGAATAGTACCTTATTTATTACAGAGGGAGATTCTGCAAGTGGTAGTATTACAAAATCTAGAAATGTAGACACACAGGCTGTTTTCAGTCTAAGAGGTAAGCCATTAAATGCATTTGGTTTAACAAAGAAAGTGGTTTACGAGAACGAGGAATTCAATTTATTGCAACATGCTTTGAATATTGAAGATGGCTTAGATGGACTTCGCTACAATAATATTGTTATTGCGACTGATGCCGATGTGGACGGAATGCACATTCGATTATTGATCCTCACTTTCTTTTTACAGTTCTTCCCAGATTTAGTGAAGAGAGGCCATGTATTTGTTTTAGAAACACCTTTATTCCGTGTTAGAAACAAGCAAAAGACCATTTATTGTTACGACGAATCAGAAAAGCAAAAAGCGATTACTGAATTAGGAAATAAACCTGAGATTACTCGATTCAAAGGATTGGGTGAGATTAGTCCTGAAGAATTCGGAAAATTCATTAACGCAGATATTAAATTAGCTCCAGTCATTTTAGAACAGGGCGATCATATTCAACATTTGTTAGAATATTATATGGGTAAGAATACCCCAGAAAGACAGGAGTTCATTATCAATAATTTAAAAGTTGAATTAGATAAAGCAAATGATACACATAGTATTTAACAACGCAGATATAGCTGCTTTAGAAGCGGCTATTGAATTAGATGAATCTCTTGCCGGTAAGATAATAGAGATAAAGGACGACTATGCTGTTGGCCCTTTATTGGATATCTATGAGACAGAAGGATACCAAATAAGAAGAGATTGGTGGAAAGAGGTATTAATCCATTCGCCTTATGAAGATCAACTCGACATAGTGGATGATAAATTAACAGTACATCATTTAATCAACGCATTAAATCATGATGAAAATGAAATAATCTGGATGTGGATGGGGCAAAATGTACATGATGTTTGTGGTTACTATTGGCTGATGAGTCAGTTTAAAGAATACCAAAGTAGAATTCATGTGTTGTATTTAAACAATTTGCCATTCTTAAATGAAAAAGGTCAATTGTTTTATCCAACCCATTTAAGTCAAATACAGCCTAAAGAATTTTTGAAGGCA
>CALPLN020000019.1 GCA_943324415.2 Sediminibacterium ginsengisoli
AGCCCTCCTTAAGGGGTTAGCACAAAATGACTCCAAGGCGGTGGAAGCCCTCTATAAAAGTCATTTTAGTATGATTCAGCACTTTGTTACCAATAACAATGGCTCTTTTGATGATGCTAGGGATATTTTCCAGGAAGCAATGATCACTTTGTACGAAAAAGTACAGTTAGACCATTTTGCATTGACCTGTCAAATAAAAACCTATTTATTCTCGATCTGTAAAAACCTTTGGTTGAAAAGGTTACAACAAATGGGGAAATATAGTGCCCCACTCAGTGCTCATGAGGAAACGATCTCTGTAGAAGAAGATCTAGATCAATTTGAGAAAAAAGATGCTGCTTTTGCAATTATGGACCGAGCCTTAAATAGTCTTGGAGAACCATGTAAGAGTTTGTTAGAAGGGTACTATTTGAATAAAAAAGGAATGCAGGAACTTGCAAGTCAGTTTGGATACACCAATGCAGACAATGCCAAGAACCAAAAATATAAATGTTTAATGCGCCTGAAAAAACTATTTTTTGCGCAATACAATATAGGAGAATAACAACATGGACGACATTCAATTACAGGAAGCGATAGAACGATATTTAACAGGCGAAATGTCTGCTGAAGAACGTACTCAATTTGAGGCTATCCGTAAGACTACGCCTGAGATTGATCAAATGGTCGTAGAGCATGACATGTTCTTAAGAGAAATGGAAGTGTACGTGAACCGAAAGAATTTCTCTAAATTAAACAACCAAGTTTTCAATCAATTACTTGAAGCTGGCACATGGACACCTGTGGAGGAGCAATCCACTTCCTATAAAGTGATCCAACTTTGGAGTAAGTATAAAAAAGTGACCGCCATAGCGGCTTCTGTTGGTGGATTTATTGCATTATTTACTTCTGCAATGGTGCTTTTCTTCTTCCCTAGCATCAATGGAAATCAAATTTTAGAATTAAGTAAGGCGGTTGAAAAAATTGAACAGAATCAAAAAGCTCAAGGTCATTTATTAAATGAGGTAAAGACCAAAGTGCCCGAGAATGCAAAATTAATTAGCGGAGGCTCTGGCTTCTTGATTGATACTAAAGGATTTGTTATTACCAACGCCCATGTCCTAAAAGGTGATGGTGCAATTGTAGTCAATAGCTTAGGTCAAGAATTTAAAGCAACCATTGTATATAGTGACAAGCATTCAGATTTAGCTTTATTAAAAATCGAAGACACGGACTATAAACAAGCCAAAGCATTGCCTTTCACCATTCGTAAAAAATCAAGTGATTTAGGTGAAGATATTTTCACATTGGGCTTCCCAAGAAATGACAATGATATTGTATACGGCAGAGGTTATTTAAGCGCTCAAACCGGATTCAATGGAGATAGCAATACCTATCAAATTCAGATTAGCGCGAATCCTGGTTATTCTGGCGCACCTGTTTTCAATGATAAGAACGAATTGGTCGGTATCATGAGCAGTAGACAAAAGCAAGCCGAAGGCGTAGCATTTGCTATTAAGTCTGATAAACTATTTGACTTGGTAGAGACATTAGAGGCAAACGAATTAACCAAGGACCTTCATGTTAAACTGAATAAGCAAAAAGTAAAAGGTACTAAGGACCGCAAAAAGCAGATCAACAACTTCAAGAATTACATCTACAGCGTTCGTTCATTTGACTAGTCTGTTAATTAATTACTCCAAAGATTGGTAGGATATACTTTTGCTTCGATCAAAGCATCAATACTTGCCTTCACTCCGGGCGCATCTTCTTTATACGTTACGCCAAACCATTTTGCATTGGTAGGAATTACTTTCACTGCACCTAAGCTCAAGGCCTTGAATCTACCCGCTACAAAAGGAATATAAAATTCAGATTTTAACGCTTGTCCTTCTTTTGCTAAGAATACTTTAAATTCAGTTTCGCATAAATCAATGAATCCAGGAGCAAAACACATAAAGTTCATACTCACTCTTGTATCCTCTTGAAGTGGCGTTTCTATACCGTCTTCTTCATACACAATACCGTTACCTTCTTTTCTATAAATTTTAGTACGCTCATTGATTGTCGTTAAATATCCTGCTTCATCCAAACTACAGACACCTCTACTCACTGTTCCATTTTCGCTTAATGTATTGGCAAGTTCATAGCCTAAGATACAATACTCTTTTTCAGAACAAGCTGTTGTTAAAAAAGAATATGCTTGCTCAAAAGCTTCTTGTCCATAATAATCGTCTGCATTGATCACTGCAAATGGTTCGTTTACCACGCCCTTGGTACACAATAATGCGTGTGCTGTTCCCCATGGCTTGGTTCTTTCTTGAGGAATAGAAAAGCCTTCGGTAAATTTATCTAATGACTGGAACACATAAGCTGTTTCAATCTTGCCTTTTAATTTTGGTTCAATTACTGCTTTAAATGCTTCTGCAAAATCTGCTCTGATAATGAATACGACTTTCCCAAAACCTGCTCTGATAGCATCGTAAATCGAATACTCCATGATCGTTTCTCCACTTGGCCCGAATCCTTCGGTTTGTTTCATGCTGCCATATCTACTTGCCATCCCTGCTGCTAAAATCACTAATGTCGGTGCACTCATTTTTCCTTTTTTTAATTGTAATTTCACAAACCATTACATGGGTCAAAATTAGTTGATTTATTTTAAATATAAAATTTTGCATATAAAGCCCTACAAGCAAGCTATACCGTCCTTTAGTCAACATCAAAAAGTTGATTTATTGAGACTGGACCTGCTGCATCCTATTGTAAGTGGCAATAAGTTCTATAAACTTAGATATTATATTGAAGATGCAATTGAAAATAAGGCGGATACTGTAGCCAGTTTTGGCGGGCCCTATTCCAACCACATCGTCGCATTGGCCTATACGGCAAAAGAAGCGGGATTAAAAAGCATTGGTTATATCAGAACAAATGAACAGGAACCTATGACGCCTAGCTTAGTCGAAGCAAAGGCATATGGTATGGATTTGATGTATTTAGGCAGATCGGATTTCCAATCTAAAAAAGCAGCTATTTTACAAAAAAGCAGCCCCAACTCTAGTTGTTATTTTGTGGATGAAGGTGGATATGGATGGATTGGTGCCAAGGGTGCTGCAACTATTTTAACTGAAAATGAAACAAAACAATACGACTATATCATTTGTGCAGTGGGCACTGGTACCATGTTAGCTGGATGTATCAATGCATGCGAGACCCATCAAAAAATCATTGGCATTCCAGTTTTGAAAAACGAGGGCACAATCGAATCTGAAATCAATACCTTATTAATTGATAAAAGCAAATCCTATACTTTACTCCATCAATTTCATCAAGGGGGTTATGCAAAAACAAATCCTGCTATGATTGAGTTCATGAACAGACTTTGGGAAACCGAACAAATACCTACCGATATCGTGTACACGAGTAAACTACTTTATGCTGTAGAAAATTTGATTCAAGAAAATTATTTCGAAAAGGATAAATCTATCTTAGTCCTGCACAGTGGTGGATTGCAAGGCAATCGTTCATTAGCAGCAGGTACATTGCAATTTTAAATGAGTTCGCAATCAAAGATGGCTTGGAAATGATGCTTTATTTTTTGCTTCACTTCTTCGTAATCCACTTTCCTGCCTAACTCTTTCTCCAATGAAGTCACCGTCTTTCCTTGTATACCGCAGGGCACGATGAATTCAAAATGGGATAAGTCCGTATTCACATTCAGCGCAAAACCATGCATTGTAATCCACCTACTACATTTAATGCCCATGGCACAAATTTTTCTTGCCACAAAAGGATCATGAGGATCTAACCAAACACCTGTTTCTCCAGCACTCCTCTCGCCTTTTAAACCATATTCTGACAAAACTTGGATAATCACTTCCTCCAAACTTCTCAAATACCAACCTAAATCTGGCTTGAACTTATCTAAGTCGATAATGGGATAACCCACCACCTGCTGTAAGCCATGATACGTAATATCCCCTCCTCTATTGATATGATAAAACTCAATACCCAATACTTTCAATTGCTCGTCAGACACCAATACATTGGCTCGATTGCCATTTTTACCCAATGTAAAAACAGGTTGATGTTCCACCAAAATCAATCGATGTGCCGTATTCGCTTCACTCGCCTCTTTTCCTTGGGTTCTAGCTTCTGCCTTCTGCGCTACACTGTCTTTTAACAGCTGTTCCTGATAATCCCATGTGGGCAGATAAGATTGAATCCCTAAATCTTCGAAAATTACTTGTTGGCGCATAGAACAAAGTTACAAACTAAGCGGCAATAACTTACTTTTGCACTATGTCAACAGAAGAGAAAGCGAAACATTCGATAGTGAACAACGAAGAACTACAAATAGAGAATGAAGATGTATATGAGAAACTCAGCTTTATCGTAGATAAAGGTCAGGAACCTATGCGTATCGATAAATGGGTTCAAATGAGGATTGAGGGCCTCACTAGAAGTAAATTACAAAATGGTATCGAAGGTGGTTTTTTAACAGTGAATGGAAAAATAGTTAAAAGCAATTACCGAACACGTCCGGGGGACGAAGTAGTTTACATGAGTTATGTGAACCCAGATTACACTGAATTGAAGCCAGAGGAAATGGCATTGGATATTGTATATGAAGACGACGCTTTGATGGTAATTAATAAGCCATCTAATATGGTCGTTCATCCTGGCATTGGAAATTACACAGGCACCTTATTGAATGGTGTGGCATTTCACTTATTGGCACAGAACCCAAATTTAAATGAGGAGATTCTTCCAAGATTTGGTTTGGTACATCGTATTGATAAAAATACCACAGGACTTATTGTTCTGGCTAAAACACCAGAAGCAGCAAGCCATTTAGCAAAACAATTTTTCAACCATACTGTTGAGCGAAAATATGTTGCCTTGGTTTGGGGCAATATGGAAGAAGACGAAGGCACAGTGAATGCGCATATCGCACGCCATAAAACCTTCCGAAAAATGTTTGATGCTTACCCAGAAGGCGAAGTTGGAAAGCACGCTATTACCCATTATAAAGTCATAGAGCGTTACAACTACACTTCGCTTGTCTCTTGTGTATTGGAAACTGGCAGAACGCATCAGATTCGTGTACACATGAAACATATAGGACATACCTTATTCAATGACCAAGAGTATGGTGGTGATAGAATTTTAAAAGGCACCATTTACACTAAGTACAAACAATTTGTAGACAACTGTTTTGATGCATGTTCTAGATGTGCATTGCACGCAGCAACACTCGGCTTCATTCATCCAACCACAGAAGAAATGATGCGTTTTGATAGTCCATTGCCTTCTGATATGGAAGCAGCTATCACCAAATGGAAGAACTATAAAGCAGCAGCGCATACCTAGTCACTAAGCTTAACTATATTTAAAAAATTGTTTTAATGTAGTTGATGATCCGCTTAGATCAATGCATAAAAAAAGCCGCTTCGAATTCGAAGCGGCTTTTTAATACGTATCATGTATTCCTTTACTTTTTATTTTGACTTGCAGCCATCGGAGACAATCCAATAGATTGACCTCTAGTAAAACCTTTTGACTTGAATAAAGCAAATTTACTTGGCGCTGCTACATTTGGCCATTTGTTATTGCTCTCATCAATATCAGCTGTTTCACGCATTGGATCCAATTGAATTGATACTGCCTTTTTATTTGTGTAGAAAACTTTAGTTACCTTATTCTCGTTCTTTCTCCAAATTTGTGCTGGCAAACGTTGTGTTTCTTTCGAACCATCTTCGAAGGTAAATTCAAGAATGATCGGCATCACTAAACCACCCTTATTCAAGAAGCTAACTTCATACAAATTCGCATTTGCATATTTTGCTTTTTCAGCATCCGTTAAAACTTCTGGAGCAGGCATTGAAAATGCGGGTTGCTTTGTCACTGAATCATAAGGCTCTAACCCTCTATCGTATCTCCAATAGAAATCACGTAAGCTTGTATCTACATCTGTTAAGAATACAATTGACTTATCGTTTCTATTTCTAATCTTAGAAATATCTTCAAAACTATTCACTTCTGGTTTTGACAACCCTCTTGGACCACCCATTGTTCTTGCTGCAGGCGCTGCTGCAGTCGCATCAAAAATAGCGTGCTTCACAGTGTCAATCGCAATGTCCACTGGATCAATGCTGTAGAACCAGCCTCTCCAGAACCAATCTAAATCTTCTGCACTTGCATCTTCAATTGTTCTAAATAAATCACCAGGAGTTGGGTGTTTGAAAGCCCATCTTCTTGAATATTCTTTAAAAGAATAATCGAATAATTCACGGCCCATGATTGTTTCACGTAAAATATTCAATCCAGTTGCAGGCTTCGCATACGCGTTTGGTCCAAACTGAATGATGTTTTCACTATTGGTCATGATTGGCTCTAACTGATCTTTTGGCAACTTCATATAATCTGCTATCGCAAAAGCAGGTCCACGACGGCTTGGGAATTTATTGTCATACAATTCTTCTGTCAAGTATTCTACATAGGTATTTAAACCTTCGTCCATCCAAGACCATTGACGCTCATCGCTATTTATGATCATTGGGAAAAAGTTATGTCCAACTTCGTGAATGATTACACCTAACATGCCATTCTTGGTCGCTTCTGTATAAGTGCCATCTTTTTCTGTACGGCCATAGTTGAAACAAATCATTGGATATTCCATTCCATTAGATGCTTCAATACTTTGAGCCACTGGATACGGATAAGGGATCGTGAACTTAGAATATGTTTTGATGGTATGCGCTACTGCTTTAGAAGAGTAAGGACGGTATAAACCATACGCCTCTTTTCCATAAGCACTCATACACATGACTTTCTTGCCTTCCACATTTGCTGCTAAGGCATCCCAGATAAACTTACGGCTTGATCCAAATGCAAAGTCACGAACGTTTTCTGCATTGAATACCCAAGTTTTTTGTGTTGTTGCTTTTGTCTTTTCTGCTTTCTTCGCTTCATCTAATGTCACCACTTCAACTGGTTCAGCAGATGTTTGTGCTTTATTCCATCTCGCTAACTGAGCTGGGCTCAATACTGCAGGATAGTTTTGACAAGCACCAGTTGCCATGACAACGTGGTCTCCTGGAACTGTGATCGCTACTTTGTAGTTGCCAAATGTTAATGCAAATTCTCCTCTACCAGTAAACTGGTGGTGTTGCCAACCTTGGAAATCAGAATACACTGCTAAACGAGGATACCATTGTGCCATAGTAAATAAATAGTTACCGTCTTCTGGAAAGAACTCATAACCACCTCTACCAGCAACAGTCAATCTATCTGTAATTTTATAATTCCAATCCACTTTGAAAGCGAATTTTTGACCTGGCTTCAAAGCGGTTGGTAATTCTACACGCATCATTGTTTTGTTGACTGTATACTTCAACTTAGCACCCAAAAGATCTGTGATTTTTACAATATTTACACCCAATCCATTGTCGCTTTTTGCTTCTTCTAAATCATCCAACATTGCAGGGCTCATGCCTCTACCCAATGCACTACCATCTGGGTAACCTGCATTTTTTGTTGTGCTATGCTCGTTCTCATCCAATTGCAACCAGATATACGTTAATACATCAGGAGAATTGTTGAAATAAGTAATCGTCTCTGCACCATGTAACATTAAATTCTTTTCATCCAATGTTGCTTTGATGTCATAGTCTGCTCTCTGCTGCCAATACTTTGGTCCTGGAGCACCACTTGCCGTTCTGTATTCATTCGGCGTAGGTAAAATAGTTCCCAATTGTTCAAACTTGTTTCCATGATTAGAACCTGGGTTGTTACGGATATCTTGTGCCATCACTGTCAAGACAGTCATGAACATCAATCCGAATGACAATAATTTCTTCATTGCTGTTTCGTTTTCGAGTTTTAAAGAGAGCCTAGACGTTCTAGGATCATACGTAAAGATAAGGATATAGCTATGATAGAACCATACCGCACATACATTTTTCTAGGTAAATTTAGCAGGGAAAGAAGGCCGTAGGAGATAGCCAAAATAACCCCCACTATCAGGATTTGGCCTATTTCAAGCCCAATATTGAAAGAAAACAAGGGGCCTAGTAAAGAAGCTTCCTTTCCAAGTAGGCTTTTTAGATAATTGCTAAAGCCTAGTCCATGGATCAAACCAAAAAACAGGGCCAACCCATAATGGGCGGAATAACGCTGTTTAAATTCAAAATCTTTCACCCAAAAGTTAGATAAGGCCGTGATCAATATGGTTACCGGGATCAAGAATTCAATCCAATTGACCGAAATGTCAATTAAGGATAAGGTACTCAATGCGAGTGTTAGTGAATGACCAATAGTGAAAGAAGTGACAAGGACGAGTATTTTTCTCCAGTCTGACCAAACATAGCGAAGGGTTAATGCCAACACAAACAAGATATGGTCCACACCCCCCAAATCAATGATATGTTTAAAACCTAGTCTTCCGTATAATAACAACTCGTCCATAAATGAATTTTTCTGGTGTTAAATTAATGAAGACCTTTGTATCTACAAAATAAACTACTATGGCTTGGATTGGATTGAAACATTGGATGCTTTGGATGTTTGCAGCAATGCACCCCTTTTTTATTTCAGTCATTGAAATAGAACACAATGCCAAAGACGCCACAATTGAAATAAGTGCCCGTACGTATACAGACGACTTAGAGAAAATGATTCAAAAAGAATTCAATGTTAAATTGGATTTGAATCAAGCCAATCAAAAAGAACAGGCCAATTTGTACATCAATAAATACCTCCAAAAGAAACTGGTCCTTCATTCAAACGGCATCAAATACAATATGGAATTTATTGGATTTGAAATTCAAAAAGAAAGTACATGGAGTTATTTTGAAGTCAAGCAAGTCAAACAGATTAAGCAATTAAACGTTTTTTGTGAAGTCTTATTTGGAATAGATCCAAATCAAATCAATATTGTCCACGCCACTGTAGGTGGCCAAAGAAAAAGTTTTGAATTGGCTTCCCCAAAAAATGCCACCCAGTTTAATTTTTAACGCGCTGTTACAAACTCATTTATTGGCTTCTACTTTTTCAATTCCATCAAAACAAAAGGCGTTAATGCTTCCGCTCTAGTGGATGGATTTAAAAATGTAAGCGTCAATAAAGTTACATGGAACCTGTTACCTTGATACAAAATTTTTGATTTCGGGAAGTCAGCTAATACTTGTTTTGCAGGCTTTGCTTCTACCACCAGCCATTGTCCATCTTTCAACAAAGTACTATCTTGAATGACCGGGAAAATATGTTGGCCATAAAAATGAAACGCATTACTGTTAGGCATTTTATACAATGCGGCCTTTTTAATGTCCCAATTCTTTTCCTTTGCCACTTTAGCCAATTCGTTTCCCCATTGGTATTGTAATAAATGAGGATAAAAAAAACTATTCAAAATCAAGTTTAATCCGATCATCAACACAAGACTCATCCTGACCCATTTTTGAACAATACCTTGTCGACTACGTATGATTTTTAGCATCGAAAAATAGGTACCAAAAAGGATCAGTGTACCCCACCAGCCCATCTTACCAAATGGAATACTTGTAATCAATCCCATCGCAATCATTAAGATCAAAAAAATGAAAAGATGAAATCTGTAGAACCATTTAATCCATCGATTCAACCGATCAGCTTGTTCAAGTAAAGGGGCTAAATGCGCTGCCGTAAGGATAGCTGCCAACGGAAATACGACAAATATATAATGAGGCAATTGTGCCTGGCTTCTCGATAAAACCAAGTAGGTGAATAAGAATCCGAAAAAACTAATACGTTCAAGCTGAACTTTAAAAAGTCCTTCTTTTAGGATTGTAATTAATTTGGAAACAAAAGCCCAAAGGAAAATAAAGATCCAAGGTAAAAAACTCCAAAGCATATTCTCCAATAAGAAAGTTGGATAGCTCATTTCATGATAATAGTTCTCTCCTGTATACCTGCCA
This sequence comes from Sediminibacterium ginsengisoli, assembly GCA_943324415.2. Classification (GTDB taxonomy): domain Bacteria; phylum Bacteroidota; class Bacteroidia; order Chitinophagales; family Chitinophagaceae; genus Sediminibacterium; species Sediminibacterium ginsengisoli_C. The sequence continues at coordinate 9,936 of CALPLN020000019.1, forward strand.
AAACTTTGAGTCCAGTAATAAAATTTCAAACCTGATTGAATGGGTATATTGTTGATTAATTTACCTGGATGTAAATCAAACTGTTGGTACAACCCCCAACTCATTGGGATTAATAAAACTGCTATGATCAAGATGCCTAGTAAATAAATTGGCTTGAAAAAATAAGTCCACTTTTTTTCAAAAAACCATTGCGGTGCAAAAGCCAACACAGGCACGACTAGTGCAATAGGACCCTTCGTCATCATCCCTCCTGAAATCGCCATCATGGCTAAAATAAAATCGGGCCAAGCATCTGAATCTTCCCATTTTGCAATGAACCAAATACTTAAAGCCACCCATCCCATCAACATCGTATCTGTCCTTACATCATGTGCGATTAAGAAGAAAGCTTGACAGCTAGCCAAGATTAATACAGCCAATTGAGCAACGGTTTGATTGTATTTTAACTGCGCAAATTTAAATGTCGCATACAATGCAAGTAATAGAAAAATGAAAGAGGGTAACCTGTAAGCCCAATCAAACACGCCAAATATTTTCATAGACAGCGCAGACAACCAAAACAACATTGGCGGCTTGTCTAAATAATCTTTTCCGAGATCATAAATTTGTAGAAAGCTGTTTCGTTCTAACATTTCTCTGCTGATAGAAGCATATTGTGCCGCATCAATATCCATTAGTGGAATACAACATGCTCCAATCACTTGGACACCCAGTATCATGCTTAGTAAAAGCCAGAAAGTATTTTTATTCATTGATGTATCCTTTAGTGGTGTTTAAATGGAATGGGGCCTGCCCATTTTAAATAAGCTTTTGCCATACCATATCCTGAAACCAATCCAATGAGGGCGCCTCCTAGAATATCCAAAGGATAATGCACGCCTACATATACTTGCGCAAAGGCGATCAGGCCAGCCCAAACAAAAAAGAATTTAGTATACCGCTGTTCCGTCAATCCCCAGGTGATAAATAGGAACATCGCCAATCCAAAATGATTCGCTGCATGTGATGATGTAAAACTGAATCCCCCAGAACAATGATCTAATAGCAGTCTCGTCTTTCCAAATAGTGCAGGATCATTGCATGGTCTCAAACGATGAAAAAATGGCTTAAATAAACTACTACTAATCTGATCTGTCAATCCGACATTGATTAAGGCAAATAAGAGCCATTTCCATGTTTTCCAACCAATTTGATACCCCATCCAAATCAACAATCCAATATACAATGGTATCCAGTTGTTGGAGTGGCGCGTCCAAGGCAGGACAGTATCTAACAATGGATGATGCCAAACCCCATTGATTTGGTAAAACAAAGCCTGATCGATGTCCTTAATTTGTTGAAAAATACTTAGCCCCATGCGGTAAAGATACAAGGAAGTGGAAAAATTTAAAGTAAATTTGCATTCCGATTTATTTTAATATTTAGCTATGTCATTAATTAAGAGCATTTCAGGTTTTAGAGGCACCATTGGTGGTCGTCCAAACGACAACCTTACTCCAATAGATATTGTCAAATTCGCTTCTGCTTATGGTACTTGGTTGATTAGAAAATCAGCTGGAAAAAAGAAAGTGATTGTGGGTCGCGATGGAAGAATGAGTGGACTCATGGTAGAAGCCTTAGTGGAACAAAGTTTATTGGCCCTAGGCATCGATGTCATTCATTTAGGCTTAAGCACTACACCTACTGTAGAAATGGCCGTGGAATTTGAAGGCGCAGATGGTGGCATCATATTGACAGCGAGTCACAATCCGAAAGAATGGAATGCCCTGAAATTATTGAATGAAAAAGGCGAGTTTGTAAGTGGTGAAGAAGGAAAAACGATTCTAGCGCTTGCAGAACAAGAAGATTTTATTTATGCGCCTGTGGATGCGATGGGCGAATTAATAGGTGATGACAATAGTTTGTCAAAACATATCCAAGCCATTTTAGACCATCCATTGGTAGATATTTACGCAATAAAAAAAGCCAACTTTAAAGTGGTTGTAGATGCCATCAATAGTTCAGGCGCATTTACAGTTCCTGCCTTATTAAAAGCCATTGGCGTAGAAGATATCGTCGTGCTGAATGCAGCAATGACTGGAGACTTTGCACATAACCCAGAACCACTGAAAGAACACTTAACTGAACTTTGTACCACTGTGGTGCATGAAAAAGCACATCTAGGTATTGCAGTGGATCCAGATGTAGATCGTTTATGTTTTGTGAGTGAAGATGGCAATTTATTTGGAGAAGAATACACTTTAGTAGCTGTTGCAGATTATATCTTACAATATACAAAAGGTGCTACGGTAAGTAATTTATCGTCGACTCGTGCACTTAGAGATGTGACTGAAAAATATGGTTGCAGTTATTTTGCAAGTGCTGTTGGCGAAGTCAATGTCGTAACAAAGATGAAAGCCGAAAAAGCTGTAATTGGTGGAGAAGGCAACGGTGGTATCATTGTTCCAGATTTACATTACGGTAGAGATGCTTTAATTGGCATCGCCTTATTTTTATCGCATCTTGCTAAAGCAGGAACCACTTGTTCTAATTTGAGAGCTAGTTACCCTGCTTATTTTATGAGCAAGAAAAAGATGGACCTGAATGCTCAACTTGAACTATCAACCATATTTGAACAGTTGAAAAAGGAATTTGCGGCATTTCCAATGAACGATGTGGATGGCCTCAAAATTGACTTTGAAAACGAATGGGTCCACTTACGTTCGAGCAATACAGAGCCAATTATGCGCATTTATACAGAGGCAAAAACGCAGGAGGCAGCAGATGAATTAGCAGATAAAATTATTCAGCTGATCCTTAATATTCAGTAAATTAGCACCCATGCAGAGAATCTATTTTGACAACGCGGCCACTACCCCACTTGACCCTGAGGTACTTGAAGCTATGATGCCTTATTTAACCGAAAAATTTGGCAATCCTTCCTCTATTTATAGCTACGGTAGAGAAACTAGATTGGCCATTGAACAAGCAAGGAAATCAGTTGCAAAAAACTTAGGTGCAAAGCCTGCTGAAATATTTTTCACCAGTGGTGGTACAGAAAGTAGCAATACGATTTTAAATTCCGCCATTATAGATCTTGGATGTACCCATATTATTAGTTCCCCGATTGAACATCATGCTACTTTGCACACAGTGACGCATCTGGCTAAATTGCATGCTGTACGTTTAAGTTTCGTGGAAATTTTACCAAATGGCCATATCGACATGGCGCATTTAGCAACTTTACTAGCCGAAAATTCAGACAAAACAATTGTTTCCATCATGCATGCCAATAACGAAATTGGCAATATGATTGACATAGAAGCTGTAGGACAACTTTGCCGTCAGCACCAAGCCTATTTTCATAGTGACACCGTACAAACGGTTGGACATTTTCCTTTTGAATTAAGTAAACTACCTGTTGATTTTATTACAGGTGCTGGCCATAAATTTCATGGGCCAAAGGGTGTTGGTATTTTGTACATTAATGAAAATGTAAAAATTAGCCCGCTCGTTCATGGCGGCTCTCAGGAACGCAATATGCGCGCTGGCACTGAAAACTTATATGGTATTGTTGGTTTTGCTAAAGCCCTTGAATTGGCTACAGAAAAACACCAAGAAGAAAGTAGCTATATCCAATCTTTAAAACAATACATGTATGATCAACTGATTGCACATATTCCTGGCGTGAGTTTTAATGGCGACCCATTTGGATCTAGTTTGTACACCTTATTAAGTGTCAACTTTCCAAAAAATGAAAAGACGGAGATGATCTTATTCAACTTAGACATGCACCATGTATGTGCTAGTGGCGGCAGTGCCTGCTCAAGTGGTGCGCAACAAGGATCTCATGTGATCAATGCCTTGAACAAAGGCACAGAGATTGTCACCATTCGTTTTTCATTCTCTAAACAAAATACAAAAGAAGAAATTGACCAAGTAGTTGCAGCGCTCTTGACGATGCTGAACTAAAAACTCGAAATTCAAATTCATTCAAACAGACGAATACCTCCAAAAAAGGCGCTTCAAATGAAGCGCCTTTTTTAATTATATATGTTCATCCCGATACGCAACTCATTTATGGTTGAGTAACCGGAGATACGCCCTTTTCTAAGTTTTCAATGACATTGATCAATTGATAACAAGTAAGGATATCTTGAATAAATGAAGCTTGCTTGTTGTTGAACTCAGTAGGCTTATTTTGATACGCATTCTCGGCATTCTGCATGAACTGCGCTTCTGACATAGGTGTGCCTAAAGATTTATAATAGGCCAATTGCTGTTTTAAATCTTTCACCACCGCTGTGCCTACTCTTTTAGCTAATTCTGTATCACCAGCAGCATAAGCAGCTTGTAAGAATAAATAGGAGAAGTAATTGTGCTGATTGCCTCTATTAGATGACATACCATAGGGCAGGTTTTTAGTGCTGATCTCTGTATCTAATTTCCTTAATACTTGACGTGCGCTATCCTTTTTACCTTCCGCTGCTAAAGCTTGTGCAATTTGTGCCACATTCAGTCTCAATGAATTTAAGTGTCTTCTATTTTCTTCGTCATAATACACAGTTGGCTTACTAGAATTCTTGAAATCGAATTTGGTCATGATATTCTTGTACGCCGCATCAGTGTCTACAGAAGCTCCTTTCACAGGCACCAATTGATAAGTTAACCCAGTTTGACGTACATACTGATCTAGTCCAAGGTCTTTTAATTCCTGTGTAGAGGTAAAGCAAATTGGACGCTTAAACTGAGTTGTGGCGATGATCGCGTAAATAGCCAATTCATTTTTGATCATGTATTGTCTATTAGGATTAAAATCAATCAACATTTCAGACTCAATGATATCTGTTGGCTTAGCAATTCCCGACGCTAAAGCAAATTCCTTATTGATTGGCAATTTGAATTTATGTGTTGGGAAGATATTGACTGGACCTTCTTGAGTAGATGCCTGGTATTTACCTGTTTGGTCTCCTATCACATACCTTAACATAGAATCCAAATTGTGGTAGGTTGTTTCTCCAAACTCTGGCATCGGATTGTAATATGCCACATTCAATTTATTTCCAGCAACTTGTTCTTCTGTGAAAATGACATCAAATTTGTCACTCTTGTTGACCTTGTACCTTAATTCACGCATATACCAATCTGATCCTAATAAGCTATTTACTACAACGCGCACATCTGGTCGGATACCTTCTACTTCCTGAGCATACCACAATGGATACGTATCGTTGTCGCCGAATGAAAATAAAATCGCATTAGGAGGACAGCTCTCCAAATAAGCTCTCGCCATATCACGCGCCAATGTCTTTTGGCCACGATCATGGTCATCCCATTCCTGCTGCGCCATCAAGGTAGGCACTGCCAATAAACAACCTAGGGTTGCAATGGTAGTCGCTATTTTTTTATTGATGAATTTATTCAACCACTCTGCTACTTGCAGCACTCCTAAACCAATCCAAATTGCAAAGGCATAGAAAGATCCTACATAAGCATAATCACGTTCACGTGGCTGCAATGTTACTTGGTTCAAATAAATCACGATCGCTAGACCAGTGAAGAAAAATAACAAACCAGTCACCACGAAATCTTTTTTATTCTGTTGGTATTGGTATAATAATCCAATAATACCTAGGAACAATGGTAACATAAATAAGGTGTTATTTGCCTTATTGTCTTTGCTAATACTATCTGGCATTTTAGATTGCTCGCCAAAGAAGAAATTATCTACAACAGAAATGCCTGTCTTGAAATTACCATCGCGTACATTGCCGAAACCTTGTAAATCATTTTGCTTACCAGCAAAATTCCATAGGAAATAACGCAGGTACATAAAGCCAAATTGATAATTGGTAAAGTACTTGATATTGTCTCTTAAAGTTGGCACATCCCCTTCTTGTACACCTGCAAATGCTCGGTAACTATCCAATTGTCCACGATCATTGTCGCCATCCCACATTCTTGGGAACAAATGCGCAGAAGGTGCGGAGCTCCAATCTCTTTTTAAATTTTTTCCAGAAAACTCATAGTTCGTTGGTGTTTTAACATACTGATCGCTGCCTTCGATTGTTTCTGCTTTATCTACAAAATCAGGACCGTATAAAATAGGCCAATCTCCATATTGCTCTCTTCCTAAATAACCTACCAAAGTGACAGGATTGTCAACATTGTACATATCTACAGAAGGATCTGCATTTGAACGAATCATTGTCGTTAAATAAGTTGAGTACCCTACTAACACAAACACCGTTGACCAAATACCTAATTTCAAGAAATAGAATCCTTTTTTATTCGCATATCGAATACCCAATACAATGAGGGCAATCACTAAAATAAAGAAGAAAATAAAACCACTGTAAAAAGGCAATCCTAAACTGTTTACAAAATGTACATCAAATGCGGCTGCCCACTTAACCGTGTATTGTATTAAGAATACTTGTACCAAACCCGTAATGATTACACCTATGATGAATGCAACCAACGCACCTTTGATACTTGGCTTGTACAATCTGAAATAATACACCATCACAATTGCAGGTATGGTCAAGAGGTTCAATAAATGGACCCCAATTGAAATACCCATGATATAAAAAATGAAAATAATCCATTTGTCTGCACCTGGCTGATCTGCTTTATGTTCCCATTTTAAAATAGCCCAGAACACCAATGCAGTAAAGAAAGAACTCAATGCATATACTTCACCTTCCACTGCACTATACCAAAATGAATCACTAAAGGTATAAGCCAATGCACCAACTACACCTGCACCCATCACCAATAAAATTTGGTCATTGGTCAATGCTGTTCCTGACTTAGTTTCTAAAATGCGTTTTGCAAAATGGGTAATCGTCCAAAATAAAAATAGAATAGTAAATCCACTCGCTAATGCACTCATACTATTCACTGCCAACGCAGCAGTTTGAGGATTGTCACCAAAGAAGATGATAAAAACCCTTCCTAAAAGTACAAACATCGGTGCCCCAGGAGGATGTGGAATTTGTAATTTATAAGCACTACTGATAAACTCTCCGCAATCCCAAAAGCTACCAGAAGCTTCCATCGTTAATAAGTAAACAGTACATGCAATTAAAGTAACTGCCCAGCCTGTCAAATTGTTGATTTTCTTAAAATCCATTTTGTCCTTTTTAGTAGTTGCAAACTTAACTGAAACTGAGCAAAAAGGGAAATTTGAGGCATCTTTAAGCTTTTTTTAAGATTTTAAGGTTCCACCAAGGTTTTTTATCTTTGTGCCCCATGAGTCAAAATCGATCTGTCGCATTCCATACATTAGGCTGTAAGCTGAACTTCTCGGAAACCTCTACTATGTCTAGACAACTAGAACTAGAAGGTTTTGAAAAGAAGCAATTTACAGAGCAGGCAGACGTATATGTGATAAATACCTGTTCTGTGACGGAAAATGCGGATAAAGAATGTCGTCAACTTGTAAGAAGGGTGCAGCGTTTGGCGCCGGAAAGTTTTATTGTGATTACCGGCTGTTATGCTCAATTGAAGCCTCAAGAAATAGCGACGATTCCTGGGGTTGACCTTGTCTTGGGCGCTGCAGAGAAGTTTAACTTAGTCCAGCATCTTGCGAACCTGACAAAAGGCGATGAAACAAAAATCTGCAGCTGTGACATTGAAACCTTAACAGGATTCAATAGCTCTTACTCTGTCAATGACAGAACGAGGACGTTTTTAAAAGTTCAAGACGGATGTGACTATAGTTGTTCCTTTTGTACCATTCCAATGGCAAGAGGAAAAAGCAGAAGTGATACAGTGTCTAATGTAGTTAAACAAGCTCAAGCGTTGTCCGAAAACGGCGTGAAGGAAATTGTATTAACTGGGATCAATCTTGGCGATTTTGGAAAAGGTGGAGATGGAGGAAAAAAACATGAAGAAAGTTTTTTTGAACTCATCAAAGCATTGGATACGGAAACTGATATAGCACGTTACCGTATTTCTTCTATTGAGCCGAATTTATTAACAGATGAAATCATTGCCTGGGTTGCCCAAAGCAAAAAATTCATGCCGCATTTTCATATCCCTTTACAAAGCGGATCCGATGCAGTATTGAAATTGATGCAACGCAGATACAATAGTCAATTTTATAGAGAACGCATTGAATTGGTTA
>CALPLN020000020.1 GCA_943324415.2 Sediminibacterium ginsengisoli
CGGAGAAAATCAATAAACAATGTTTGATATTATTGAAGGCAAAAAACAACATGACCAATATCAATAGTAAAGCGACTGGTACTGCAATTTGCAATCGACTTACTGCATGTTCTAGGTTTTCAAACTGTCCTCCATAAACCACATAATAACCCGGAGGAAATTGAATCGATTTTTTAACCTTATCCTGCACCTCTGTTACAACCGTCTTGACATCCTTGCCTCTCACATTAAATCCAACCACAATTCTTCTCGCAGCATCTTCTCTTTGTATTTGATAGGGTCCTTCCTCTATGCGCACCTCGGCCAATTCATATAAAGGCACTTGCTTTCCATTTCCCACGGTTACCATCAAATTTTTTATTTGCTGCCAATCTTTCTTTTGGACCGAATTCAATCTCACAACTAAATCAAATCTTCTATCACCTTCAAAAACTTTTCCTGCCACACCTCCCGCATAAGCTGACTGAATCACTTGATTGACCTCTTTAATATTCGCGCCATATCTAGCTATCGCTGTTCTGTTAAAATGCACCACTACCTGAGAAATCCCTGTAACCGTTTCAGTGTATAGGTCTTTTGCCCCATCCACTTCCTTAATCAAGTTTCCCATCAATGCTGCATACTTTGCTAAGCTATCTAAATTCTCTCCAAAAATTTTACAAGACACATCCTGTCTTGACCCTGTCATCAATTCATTAAAGCGCATTTGAACAGGATATTGAAAACCAGAAGTAATACCTGGGACCTGCGACATCACTTTGCCCATGGTATCCGCTAACTGATCAAAGGTTTTGGCAGAAACCCAATCCTCTTTGTCTTTTAAAATAATCATCAAATCAGAAGCCTCCATAGACATTGGATCTGTCGGAATTTCTCCTGCGCCGATTTTGGTTACTATTTTTTCAATCTCCGGAAAACGATCTAATAATAATTTAGATGCTTTTTGTGTCGCATCTAAAGTGGTATTCAATGAACTTCCACTCAGCATTCTTGTATCTACGGCAAAGTCGCCTTCTTCTAATTTAGGGATGAACTCACCCCCAAGTGTCGTTAATAAAATCAAAGCGCCAACAAACACCGCAATCGTTACGCCTACAATTTGCTTTGGCATACTTAATGCCTTTTTTAACAATGGCTCGTAGAACGCTTCCAACTTTTGCATAAAGCGATCCGTCAATGTTTCTTTTTGTATCCTATTTCGATTCAATACCCAGGCACTCATCATAGGTACATAGGTAATAGATAAAATGAATGCCCCTATCAAAGCAAATGAAACAGTCTGCGCCATTGGCTTAAACATTTTGCCTTCAATGCCCGTTAAGGATAAAATTGGCAAGTACACAATCAATATAATGATTTGACCAAAGGCGGCAGCACCCATCATTTTATTAGATACTTGACCTACAATCGTATTCATTTCTTGCTTATCCAATTGATTGTGCGCTTCTTTTCTTGAACTATGGTATAATTGGTGCAATACTGCCTCTACAATAATTACAGCGCCGTCTACAAGCAAACCAAAATCTAAAGCACCCAGACTCATTAAGTTGCCGCTCACTCCAAAAAGATGCATTAAAATAAATGCAAATAACATGGACAATGGGATGACTGAAGCAACCACTAAACCTGCTCTAAGATTACCTAAAAACAGGATCAATACAAAAATGACAATCAACGCGCCTTCCAATAAATTTTTGGAGACCGTGCCAATTGCGTTGTTCACCATTTTAGTGCGATCTAAAAATGCTTCAATTACCACGCCTTCTGGCATTGACTCTTGAATGATTGCAATCTTAGATTTTATATCATCAATGACCTGTTTACTATTTTCACCTTTTAACATCATCACCACAGCCCCCGCTACTTCTCCTTCTGCATTGTATGCTGTTGCGCCAAATTTTGTCGCTTCTCCTAATTTAACCTGGGCTAGATCTCTAACTAAAAGTGGTGTTCCATTGGGCAATATTTTAACCGGGATACTGGCAATCTGATCCATACTGTCCACCATCCCTTCTGTTCTAATAAACAAGACACCAGGACCATGTTCAATATAAGCGCCTCCAGCATTTTGATTGTTATCGCTTAAAGCGGTATAGATGTCATTCACGGATACATCATATTGCTTTAGTAATTCAGGATTGACACTCACTTCAAATTGTTTCACTGCACCTCCAAAACTACTCACATCTGCCACACCAGGTGTGCCCAATAATTGCTTACGGACAATCCAGTCTTGCATCGTCCTAAGCTCTGTCAAACTATATCGACCTTCATACCCTTTTTTAGGTCTGACAACATATTGATACACTTCGCCTAAACCTGTTGTCAATGGCCCTAACTCGGGGATCCCCATACCTTCTGGCATTTGTGATTTCACCGTAATCAATCGCTCGGAAACCTGCTGCCTTGCCCAATAAATATCAACGTCGTCATTGAAAACAAGGGTCACTAAACTTAACCCAAATCTTGAAAAACTTCTTTGTTCCAAAATTCCAGGTACATTTCGAGTCGCTTGTTCGATTGGTACTGTAATTAGTCGCTCCACATCTGGCGCACCAGCACTGGGAACAGAAGTAATAATCAATACTTGATTGTTGGTAATATCAGGTACTGCGTCTATTGGAAGTTTGGAAATAGAATAAATGCCTCCAAGTAGCAAGGCGAATAAACCTAAGAGTACCACCAATTTATTCTTAATCGAAAACTGTATAATTTTTGATAACATAAAAATATTTCTTATTCAACATAATGAATAGATAGGACTTACTTAAAAGGTCCTATCAGATAATTGTAAAAAATGAAAATGAATTACGCTCGTGGAGGCTGAAAGATTGCATTCAATTTTGTAGACAAATCGAATCGATCATCCACAACTGGATAAGTTCTATTGATCGCAAACTCTACTGGCTGTATGCTGAAATTTTTTGGAGCAAAGACGCTCACGAAATTCAAAAGAGAGATGGTTCTGTTCGATGACTTAAATGGCAATTCCATGTCTTGCTGAAAATCATTGTCATAAGTTTGAACAGAGAAATAATGCATGTCAATAAATCGACTAAAGCTAATGCTGCTTGTAATTTGTTGATGCGTTTTGTAATGCGCAAATAAGTTGGGCAGTTTCAATAATTGATAAGCCTCTGTAGCTCCGAGGAGATACAGAGACATCAAAAATATTGTTAGTGACTTTTTCACCTTCTAAAGTTAAGGCTTTTTTCGTTGTTTTAACTTAGGTAAAGCATTGAAAAGCAGGTAATCCACACTAAGATAGACACTGTTATTCGTCATCCTATTGGTCTTATCCAATAAAGCGAATCGATAACCTAGGTTAACTTTTGCTTGGCTGTTAAAAATCATTTGAATAGACGGAGCCGCATCCAAATATTGCCCTTTACCAGACAAAAGTTTTTGACCCAATAATTCTAAGTAAAGATTGACATTGGTTTGCCCATAGGAGGAATAACGCTTGGGATAGATTAACAATCCATTGGAAAAACTATACTGAAAGGCACTCCTTCCATAATGTTGACTCCAAACTTGTTTCTGAACATACCCCATAGTAAGTGAACTAGCCCACTTGTGCTTTAACTGAGTTATAATCAAACCTGCGCCTTGCACAGATTCTTCGCCATCTAATAAAACCGCACTAGTATGAACCGCTCGACGATTGGTATGGATTGTCTTTGCATACAATGCCAAACGAGTATGTGCATACATCGCATCTTTTGTATAAAAACGATATTGTGCATAGGCGTCTGTACCACCATAATTTGTACCTAGGTAAAGAGATGATTTTTTACTTAGTCCAAGTTGAATTTGGGTATATTGATTGTTTCGATTGGTATTGCCGCCCATTTTTTGAAAACTATGTTTCAAGCCGATCGCCCTTGCAGGTTTGGTGCTTGCAGGTTCTGTGAAAACATACAACTCCTGTGCAACTAGAGGTAATACCATAAAAATAAAAAGAATCAATCCGCAAAAACGAATGGATATCATTTTACTATTCATAGACTAAGCTTTGAACACCAAAACCAGCATCTGTCACTGCAGATTTAATTTGATCAACCACAACGCTCTTGCCAGATTTAAACGTGAGGATATATTTAGACTGCTCAATATCCACTTTTACATCCGCAACAAAATCCAAACTAGTTAAAGCCTTGAAAATTGCTTTTGAACACATAGAGCAAGTCAAACCAGATGCAACTAAAGTAACTTTCTTGATTTCTGCAGGCGGGGTTGCTTCACGTTCATATTTACAGCACTCATGCAAAGCATCATAAGCCGATTTTGTTGCTGTTTTATGCTCTGTGTCATAACCTACTGCAGCTACAGCTGATTCAATTTTATCTAAATTGGTTTTGCCGTCAAAAATCAAGGTCAATAACTTGGCATCCATATCCCAACTTGCAGAACTTGCACCCGCAGACTTAGCAGCTTTTTCAATACTTGATTTACACATGCCACAGTTGCCTGCCACTTTTAACTTTGTAGTAGTTTGCGCATTGGCGGAAAACAGCGTGGCAATCATTAAGCCACTTAATAGGAATAATTTTTTCATAAAATAATTTTAATATTTGAAACTGGAAATACAATAAATGGATCTGGTAAAATAAATTTACCAAGTCCAATGATGTTCAGACAACATTAAAATCAAATTAAATAAAGACAATCTAAGGCATAGATTGGCGGCCCAGTAAAAAGTAGCCCCTTCTTTGAATGAAACTGGCGTTCTGCTTTTTCTGTGACTTTAGGGGTAGCTAAATAAGCATAAATTACGGCCGGTGTAGCTGCAACAAATAAAGGATGTTTTGCAGCCGGCAGTTCAGCGGATTGATGTAAATCCTGCTTTTTTATGTACGTAGTTTTTTCTGCACAACAGGTATCTTTTTTATTCGACTTGCCACAAAAACACTTTTGAACTTTTCCAGCACAAAGATGTGCTTTTACAGTAGCTCCAATACTGGAGAAACTATACACAAATAAAAGTAGTATGGTCAAGATTTGCTTCACAATACAAAGTTAGGACTAATTGATAAAATTCCACCAAATTCCGACTCTTAACCATGTACCCGTTCCTGGATAATTGGGCGCGGTGAAATGATAACGTGTACCTAGTTGATTACTAGTCGCTAATAAAGTATTCAACTGCTCCATGCGAATAAACCCTTTGAATCTATTGATCCTAAAATTTAAAAAGGCATTGGCAATAGGTCTATTCTTGGTGGTAAATTGATCTTGAAGATAAAATTGTCCAGTCAATGGCATATACCCATCCGCCTGAAATGATGAATGGTAGATCAATTCTATACCCGTTGAGAGATATAAGTTTTTAAAGAAATTGCCTTCAAAGGCAACCCTTTGTCTTGTGAAGAGAACAGGAAGATGCAATGGCGCATTTGGATCAATTACCTGCAAAGTGAACTCATTGTACCAATTCCAATACCGACTTAATTTCACTTGGTGTGACACAGTTCCTTTGGCATAACTTAATGTTTTATCGTAGACCATCGGCTGATACCCTGAACTAAAGTACTGATAATTTTGGATGAGCTTATACTGAAACGAAACTGCTAGACCACGGCTTATTTGGTTCCATAAACCGCCTAACTCAATGATGTTTTCTTTGTCTATATTTTGTCTTTCTACAACTGGGAATGCGGTGATTCCAAGACGATTGAATGAGGGTGTACGATTGGAGTTTTGCATCCACAATTCCAACTTATCCCCTTTTTTATTGACCATGCTACTTAAAGACAACTGTGCTTCATAATCGCCTGCATGATACCCATTTAAAAATAGTTTTCCGGATGCTTGGATATCCCAACGAAGATTCTTGGTTTTATTTTTATAGACACCCAGTCCATACAAATCATGATTGGCCCATCTTATCAATGTGTCTTTAAAATTCAATTGCTGATAACCCATTCCTATTTGTAAATACTGATTGGGATTTGTTTTCTCTGGAAAAGAAACTAAACTAAATTCATTGGTAAATCTTTTCCAATTGTCTTGAAACAATATCGCCTCACCCACAACCCCTTTATAATTAAAATATTGTTGATAATTCAATGCATTGGGATTGGCATCGGCAAAAATAAATTGATTGGACTGGTATTTTATTTCATTCTGAAATCTAAGTCTAGGATAAAATAAATAGGTTGTAACGGTATCTTTAACCACTGAATCTTTTTGGCCAAAATCATAGGTCTGCTTCCATACAAAACTTTGCTCCTTATACGTTGACCCAGTTGCAATATTGGTATTGAACGGGTTTCTAAAAGAAGCGCCACTTACACCTAGTTTGGTTTCTAGCTCATATGGATTATTCAATGAAAGACTATCGATCAAAGCGCTATTCACTAAGCCTCCATTTTCAGAAGATGCAGACTTATTCGACAACATCACCCAAGAAGAGGTATAACGTTTGCGTTTAGATTGATAATTTGCTGTAATGCGCATATTATTCAAATTCGCATGTTGATTTTTTAAATTTCCAGGCGCATTGCTGAAACGATAGGCAAAAGAATAATTGAACTGTTTTGTTTTATTTTGAGTGTGGAGTATTTCCATTAACTGCTCCCCTTTTCCTCCTAACAGATAACCTAATTCAGTATATGGTTTTGTTGTTTGAAAAAACGGAGTTTGCTCCAATGTATAATTGTACACCTCATATGCCCTGAAACCGGCGTCCCATCCACCTCTCTGCAATGGGTTGAACAAGTATGACTTACTGGCATTGCCTAAATTGCCTAAATGATAATTGGTATAGGGCAAAATGAATTTTGAATAGAAATCAGCGATAGAAGTATCCATTTTCTGAATGACTAGACTGTTGTACAATCTGTAATAAATAGCAATGGAATCTTCGGATTTGTCTCTTTTTTGTAAAGAGTCCGTTCCGCCTCCACCTCCTCCACTAAATGAATTAAAGCGCATATTCTGCGCTTCCAGTTGTCCTAGAAAAAGACAACTGACCAAACAACATAAAAAAATGATAGGTTTAGGGCTCATTTTAGGAATTAGGCTAGTTCTATTTGAAATAGATTGCGACATTACGCTGCTACTTCTTTTACCAATGCACTAAAAATTAAGGTTAACAGAGGTTCTGCAGCATTTGCAGCTGCCAATACTTCTTCGTGCGTGATGACATTGTTGTCTTCTCTAATACCTAAATCAGTTACCACACTCATCGCGAAAACTTTCATTCCACAATGCACTGCGGCAATGTTTTCTTGCACTGTACTCATGCCCACGACATCTCCGCCAGCTATTTTAATGAGTTGATATTCTGCTCTTGTTTCGAAAGTGGGGCCTGTTACACCCACATATATCCCTTCGTGCACTTTAATTTGATGATCGGCAGCAATTTGTTTTGCTTTTTCTATAAATGAATTGGCATAAGGCTCACTCATATCTGGAAAACGTGTTCCCAATGCATTCTCATTTTTGCCCAATAAAGGATTGATGGTAAAGAAGCTAATATGGTCTTTAATGATCATTAAATCACCCACTTCATAGGCTTTGTTGACCCCGCCTGCCGCATTGGATAAGAATAGATTTTCTACACCCAACAATTTCAAGACACGAATTGGAAAAACAACCTGTTCTGCAGTGTAGCCTTCGTAGAAATGAAAACGGCCTTCCATGACCCATACTTTTTTACCATTCAATGTGCCCAGAATTAATCTTCCCTTATGCCCTTCAACGGTACTCACGGGAAAATTTGGAATTTCACTATAAGGAACACTGAACTCTGGTTCAATGACACTTGATAAATTGCCCAATCCGCTTCCTAAAATAATAGCAGTATTGGCTGTTGCATTGATTTTTGACTGAATAAAACGAGCAGTTTCTTCTAACTGTTGCATTAATGGAGACATATTTTGGCCTTTATTGAGCCACAAATATAACAACAGTAAGGGACTCTATGCTTTAATTGACTTAGTTTCTCCCTTTAAAACGGAGTAAGCAATGACTGCACTAATCAACATAAAAACAGCACCCAATAAAAAAGACGCTCCTGGGAAATAAATAGGATTGCTTGGCTTGGTGAAATAGGCAAATAAACTCGTCATAATCAACGGTCCTACAATGGATGTCACACTCATAATGCTGGTCAAGGATCCCTGAAGCTCCCCTTGTTCATTTTTAGGCACATGAACTGAAATTAAAGATTGCAATGCTGGACCAGAAATACCTCCTAAACAATAAGGTATTAAGAAAACAAACATCATCCAGGAGCTAGAGGCAAAGGCAAATAATAAAAGACCCAATGCATACAATGCAATGCCAAAATAAACAGATTTTTCATTCCCCAGCCTTGGATTGATATAACGTATTAAAACACCTTGAACCAATCCAACTAACAAGCCTACCATACCCAAGGAGAACCCGATCATCTTGGGTGACCATTTGAATTTTTCCATATTGGCAAAACTCCAATTACTTTGAACTGCATGAGAAGCCAAATAAATAAAGATTAAAGCAAAAATTAAACCAGAAACAGCAGGATATTTTTTTAAATGCACCAATGATCCTAAAGGATTGGATCTTTTCCAATCAAATGCCCTTCTATTTTCCACAGGCAAAGATTCAGGCAATACAAAATAACCATATGCGACATTCAGCAAGGCTAAACTTGCTGCTACAATAAAAGGAAGTCTAGGACCAATTTCTCCTAAAAAGCCTCCTAACATTGGACCAATAATGAAGCCGATTCCAAAAGCAGCACCAATCATGCCAAAATTTTGGGCCCTATTTGAATCATCACTGATATCTGCCATGTAAGCAGATGCAGTTGTAATACTTGCACCTGTGATTCCAGAAATTGTTCGTCCTACAAATAACCAAAAAATAGACGGTGCAAATGCTAAGAACAAATAATCCAAACCAAAGCCTAAAAGTGAAATTAAAAGAACGGGTCTTCTGCCATATTTATCGCTTAAACTCCCAATTAAAGGAGCAAATATAAATTGCATCATTGCATATAAGAAAGTCATCCACCCGCCATATAAGGCTGCCTTACTTAAGTCATGGGTATGCAGCAACCCTTCAATCAATTGAGGAATAACGGGAATGATAATTCCTAGTCCAACAATATCTATCACCAAAGTGAAAAAAATAAATCCAACTGCTGCCTTCTTTGTATTTGCCATAAAATAAATTGACGGATAGAACAAATATGTCTATCCGTCAAATATACAAGTACAAATCAATACTTCAAAACCCATTCCTTGAGTTGCATTCAACTATGCAATACATTAAGCCTCGTTCCTAAAAACGACCACCCCGTCGAAAATATCAATCAATACTTTTTTAGACTTGTCTATCGCACCGCTTAAAATCTGCTTACTCAATTCATTCACCACTAATTTCTGAATCAAGCGCTTTAAAGGCCTTGCTCCAAATTGCATATCAAAGCCCTGTTCAGCCAGGTACGACACAAGGTAGTCTGTGAACTCAATATGCATTCCGTTCTCTGCAACCAAGGACTTCAATTGACTCAATTGAATCTGAACAATCGCAGACATCTGCTTTCTCAACAATGGTGAGAACATAATGATATCATCTACTCTATTTAAGAATTCAGGACGGATGGTTTGCTTCAATAAATTCATCACTTCTGACTTTGCCAATTCGGTTTTTTCATCCAAGTTCTTATCTGTCACTTCTTCAAATGCATCTTGTATCAAATGACTTCCAATATTGCTCGTCATGATGATAATGGTATTTTTGAAATTCACTACCCTTCCTTTGTTGTCCGTCAATCTTCCGTCGTCAAGCACTTGCAATAAAACATTCCAAACGTCCGGATGTGCTTTTTCAATTTCATCCAATAGCACGACACTATAAGGCTTTCGACGAACAGACTCAGTCAACTGACCTCCTTCATCATAGCCAACGTATCCCGGAGGTGCGCCAACCAATCTTGACACCGTATGCTTTTCCTGGTACTCACTCATGTCAATTCTAGTCATCATACTGTCATCGTCAAACAAATAGTTGGCTAAAGCTTTTGCCAATTCTGTTTTACCTACTCCTGTGGTGCCTAAGAATATAAATGACCCAATTGGCTTCTTTGGATCTTGTAGTCCAGCCCTGCTTCTTCTGATCGCATCTGATACTGCAGTGATGGCTTCTTCTTGTCCCACTACTCTTTCATGTAAGGCAGATTCTAAATGCAATAATTTTTCTCTTTCAGACTGCATCATTTTATGCACTGGTATGCCTGTTGCTTTCGCAATATTTTCTGCAATATCATCTGCATCTACTTCTTCTTTCATCAAACGCTTCCCTTCTTCTCCTAAATCTTTTAACTGATTCGTCAAGTCCAATAAAAGTGTTTCTTGTTCTTTTAATTTGCCATAACGGATCTCCGCCACTTTGCCGTAATCGCCATTTCGCTCAGCAACTTCTGCAGCTTGCTTCAGCTGCTCCATTTGACCTTTTGCATCTTGCACTTTATCTACTAATTCTTTTTCTACTTTCCATTTAGCAGTCAGCGTATCCTGCTGTACCATCAAATTGCTAATCTCAATATTCAATTGTTTTAATTGATCCGGATTGTTTTCACGCTTGATTGCTTCTCTTTCAATCTCCAATTGTCTTATTTGACGTTGCAAAGTATCCAAATCTTCCGGCATCGAATTCATTTCTAACCTAAGCTTTGCAGCACTTTCGTCAATTAAATCAATCGCTTTATCTGGCAAAAAACGATCCGTAATATACCTTGACGATAGTTCTACCGCTGCCACGATTGCCTCATCCTTAATGCGAACATGGTGATGCGTCTCATACCTTTCCTTTAGGCCTCTCAAAATAGAAATAGCATCCTCTTTCGAAGGCTCGTCAATCATCACTTTTTGGAATCTTCTTTCAAGTGCTTTATCTTTTTCGAAAAACTTTTGATATTCATTTAAGGTGGTTGCTCCAATGGCCCTTAACTCACCTCTTGCCAATGCTGGCTTTAAAATATTGGCAGCATCCATTGCACCCTCACCTCCGCCTGCGCCAACCAATGTGTGAATCTCGTCTATGAATAAAATGATCTCTCCGTCGCTTGTCGCCACTTCTTTTACAACCCCTTTCAAACGTTCTTCAAACTCCCCTTTGTATTTTGCGCCGGCAATCAATTGTCCCATATCCAACGCATAAATAATTTTAGACTTTAAATTTTCAGGCACGTCTCCATTGACAATTCGCATCGCCAATCCTTCTGCAATGGCGGTTTTACCAACACCAGGCTCCCCCACTAAAATTGGGTTGTTTTTACTTCTTCTTGTCAGAATATGCAATGTTCTTCTAATCTCATCATCACGACCAATCACTGGATCCAATTTTCCTTTATTGGCCATGTCATTTAAGTTCTTTGCATATTTAGACAATGCTTGAAACTGCGTTTCTTGTGTAGCGGATTTTACGGTCTCCCCTTGTCTTAATTCTGTTATCGCCGTTTTTAATCCTTTCTCTGTTAATCCTGCATCTTTTAAAATTTTAGCAACAGGGTCATTCACTTGAAGTATGCCTACAATTAAATGTTCCACCGTAACAAAGTCGTCGCCAAAATCTTTTAAGGAGGCTGTCGCCTTTAGCAGCGCTGCATTCAAGTCTCTACTCAATGCAGCAGCAGGCTCGCCACTTTGTTGTTTTGGTAATTTGTCAAGTAATGCATCTAGCTTTTGTAAAACCCATGCAGGTTGTACGTTATTTTTTTTCAACAAAAAATCAGTTGGACTGTCTTTGTCTCCAAGGATGGATTTTAATACATGTGCTGTTTCAATATTCACATGCTGATTGTTATAGGCCAACTGTTGTGCAGCTTGAATGGCCTCCTGCGCTTTAATCGTATATTGGTTTAAATTCATAAAACTAGTTTTAGTGTTTATTAAATACCCTCAAATAGACTGCCACTCCAATATTTCAGCAATTATGTCCTAGTGATTGTTAAAAAAGCGTAATAAAGTCAGTCAATCCTTACATTTTCTGCTAATTTTACATACAATGTCAAACAGCATGAAACCGGCACAAAAAAGACACCCTTTATTGCCAAAGTATGAGCATAAAAGCCAGCCTCTAGCCCCAAAAAGTGTCTATATTAAACGTATTTTAATTAATCTATTCTGGACTAGTTGTATTTTACTATTATCCTTAATGATTGGTGTGCTAGGTTATAAGTATTTAGCACCAATGAGTTGGATAGACGCCCTCCACAATGCCTCAATGATTTTGAGTGGCATGGGACCGGTCGTTACTATCCAAACCAATATTGGAAAACTATTCTCCTCTTTTTATGCTTTATTTAGTGGTGTGGTGTTTATCACCAATATTGGCATTTTAATTGCGCCCGTTGCGCATCGATTTTTTCACAATATGAATCTTGAGGATTGAACCAGTTTGCACATACAAAACTGATTAAAGACCTAGCAATGCAACATGGATTTGACTTTTGCGGTATTGCCCAAGCTAAAGAATTAACAGAAGATGCATTTAGATTGGAGCAATGGCTAGCAAAAGGTTTTCATGGAGAGATGCAATACATGGAAAAACATTTTGACCTAAGGATCAATCCAAAAAAATTAGTACCTGGTGCAAAATCAGTGATTACTTTTTTAAAAAATTATTATCCTGATCAAGATCAGCCAACTGGGTTTCCAAAAATTGCCAAATATGCTTACGGTCAGGATTACCATGAAGTCATCAAACTGTCGTTGAATGAAATGTTAGACGAATTACGTCAAAAAATAGGCCCAATAGAGGGAAGAGGATTTGTAGATTCTGCCCCTGTCTTAGAACGCTCTTGGGCATGGTTGTCAGGTGCTGGATGGATTGGAAAAAATGGAAACTTAATTCAACCCAAAAAGGGCTCCTTCTTTTTTATAGCCAGCTTAATTGTAGATCTCGAATGCATCTATGATGAACCCATCGCAAAAGATTATTGTGGCACTTGTACAAAATGTATCGACGCCTGTCCTACCCAAGCTATTTTACCGAATAAAACAATTGAAGCCAATCATTGCATTAGTTACTATACCATTGAATTAAAAAAACATACTATTGATACACCAACGGAAAGGTCCTATCAAGATTGGGCATTTGGCTGTGACATTTGCCAGGACGTCTGTCCTTGGAATCGATTTAGCCATCCACATCAGGAAACAAAATTCAAACCCATAGAAGGATTATTGACGATGACATCCGATCAATGGCTTGAAATGGAGGAGACTAGTTTTAAATCAAGATTCAAGCAATCTCCTTTATTGCGATCAAAGTTAAGTGGGATTAAAAGGAATATGCAGTACTTAAGGGACCGGGACCGATAAAATACATGCTGTTAGATTTTGTAATTCTACTTCCATCTTTGCTCCCAGTACTTTCTCATTGAGTAAGGTTTGAAATTTCTCCCAAGGATACCATTTTACATGTTGCTCAAAAGACCAATGGATCACATAAGTCCCCTCTTTTAATGGCAACCATTCTATTTGTACCTTATAAGGTGCTTGTCCAGTCGCTACCCAATTTACAACCACAGTGCTATCTGTACTTGAAAGCAGTTGGATTGTTTGTGTGCCAACATGCGCAATGCCGTCTTTAACAGTTACGGATTGTTCTTTCCAGTCGCTCATCCATCCTTTCCATGCAGACAATTCTTTAACGCATTGTTGGATTTGAGCACTTGATGCATTGACTTCTACAGCCCTTGACGTAATGACAACCGAAGGGAAAAGACTCGAAATGCCGGTAATCAATAAACCAATCACCAACACGCTAATGAATGCAAACCGAATTAGTTTCATCTTATTCCCATTTAAATATTTTATACGCTACTGCATACACAATTACAATCCAAGCTAGCAGAATGCCAATTTCATTTCCAACTGAAAATAGATTTGCTCCCTCAAACGCAATATCCCGCATGGCATTGTTAAAATGTGTCAAGGGCAATATGTTGCAGAAAGGCTGAAGCCATTTTGGGAAAGAATCAACAGAGAAAAAAGTACCTGCCAATAAAAATTGAGGCAGGGTAATTAAGTTGGCAAATGGAGGAATGGTGCTTTCATTTTTCGCCACACCACTTACAATGAAACCAAAGCCCATAAATAATACTAAAGCAATGAAACTGAGTGCCATGATATTCAAAAAAGTGATCCACCCATGTACTAGCGTGAAATTAAATGCGAAATGTCCAATCCCAATTATGATCACTGCCGTCATCAATTGGAAAATAACCCTACTCAAGGCCTCGCCTAAAATAATATAGAGTCTTCTTATAGGTGTTGCATAAAACCTTTTCAATACCAATTGTTGCCTCAAATTAAAAAACAAAAAAGCCACTCCAAACACACCTGAACTTAATAAAGAAAAGCCAAGCTGTCCAGGCAAAATAAAATCTATTGTTCTGTAAGTTCTGCCAGGCACTTCTATCACTTCGTTTTTCACCACTGCAATCGTTGGAGCATCCTTGAATTGTGTTGAATTGATATTGGCAATCACTGCATTTAAAATGGATTTAATCAATTGTATATTTTGCGGATTGGCTGCTGCAGAACTCGTTAATTGAATTTGATAAGGTTGATTGGGATTTTGTGTGGGTTGAATGTCAATCAATGCAGTAATTCTACCCTTAGCCAATTCTGCACTCACTGTAGCTTGATCTGCTACAACAAATTTCAATCCAGCCAAGGACTTGACTTTTGCATAAACCAAATTGGTCGTATCTGCCTTCGGTGCTAAAGCTACTTTTACATTGATATTCCCTCCACTACTTAAAAATCCGAATACTAAAATGAAAATAAGTGGGAATGCAATACTAAAAACGACTGCAGATGGACTTCTCAAAATAGAACGTAAACTTGCTCTTGAAATAGCAAGCATCGCTTTGATTTGACTATATGAATGCATGATGCTTAAGGCTGTTTAACTACAAAGATAGGCATTCGTGCTTGAGGGGCACCAACCATTTGCTGTACCGATTTCATGTGCTGTAAAATCTGCCATTGACTTGCCCCTATTTCGGATTCGATTGATTTCACTTTTACATAATCTTTATAATCCTCAATGAAGTCTTCTAAGAACGATTTTGACTCTGGATATTGTTTAATGCTATACCCTTTCAGTTTCGCCATTTTGGCTGCAGCTGCAAGTGCATCATTTAAAGTTCCAATTCGATCCACCAATCCAACTTGAATGGCATCAGATCCCAGCCATACACGTCCCTGTGCGATCGAATCGATGTATTCAATCGATTTTTTTCTGCCCTTAGCAACCCTTGATTTAAATGTGTGGTAAATACTATCTACACTGGACTGTAGCATTTTCTGCTCCATTGTATTTAAAGGTCTTGTCGCTGTTGGCGCATCCGCATAAGTAGCTGTTTTTACACCATCAAAAGTGACCCCTAATTTATTTTTCATGAATCCGGAAATATTTGGAACCACGCTAAATACCCCAATAGAGCCCGTAATGGTATTGGCATCTGCATAAATAGAATCAGCACCACATGCGATATAATAACCTCCAGATGCAGCTACATCCCCCATACTTACGATGACCGGTATCTTTCCTTTGATCAACTCCACTTCTCTCCAAATAACATCACTAGCCAATGAACTACCTCCAGGAGAATTTACTCTTAACACCAACGCATCAATCGATTCGTCTGCTCTAATTTTTTGAAGGATCATCCTGAAATCATCACTCGCAATAGACCCTTTAACACCTTTGCCCATCACAATGTCACCATCCGCAAATACCACGGCAATTTTACCTGCACCCGTTCCTCTCAATGCAACCGATTTAGCATAGTCTTTTATTGAAACAAATGGGATGTCTTTTTCCTTTACCCCATTTAGTTTTTTTGAAATGATTTTCTTCAATTGGTCATCATAGATCAGTCCATCTACCAATCCGTTGGACAATGCATCTTGTGCTGATTGAATTTTACCCTCGTTCGCCAACGCCTTTAATTGTTCAGGTGCAATTTGTCTTGCACTTGCAACTGTATTGATAAAATGATCGTATAACCCATTTAACCAAATACCAGTTTGTAATTTATTGGCATCCGACATTTTTGTATATCTAAATGGCTCTGTGGCACTTTTAAACTTACCGGCATAAAATACTTGCATTTCAACTTCTAGTTTATCCAACATCCCTTTTAGAAAAACAGTCTCTAAAGAAAACCCACTGAACTCCAACCCTCCTTGTGGATGTGTATAAATTCCGTTAGCGACGTTGCCGACCCAATATCCTTTTTGAGAAATGGTTTCACCGTATGCGAAAATGAATTTGTTGCTTTTTTTGAAGTCAACCAAGGCTTTTCTAAGTTCCTCTGAGCTAGCATACCCATTTGAATTCTGTTGACATTTAATATAGATGCCTTTAATGTTTGAATCTTTTTTAGCCTGTTGAATCAATCCGATAACAGTGGATAAACTTGGCACTTTCCCCGAACCTGGATTCATGAGTTCAGAAAATGGATCTGAGACTTCTTTTTCTGTGAAATTATCTACAAGGTCTATCACTAAAACTGCATTGCTTGGAACAGCGGCTGGTTCATCAGAGGAAACACTCGCAGCTAACCCAATAAGGATCATGACGCCTAAAATTGAAAAAACAAATAGGGCGAGTAACCCAGCTAGGAATGACTTAAAGAAACTTTTCATAAAACAGATTGATTGTAAAAGAAATCGAAAATAGCCCCTTAAAAATGAAGGTTGCCTTGTAAAAATATGGATATTTGCGTTCATTTTTCAGCATACTTCTATGAACCATGTATACCTATTGATAGGCGGCAATATCGGGGACCGTATGGCCAATTTAGAAAATGCTCGAAAAAGCATTGAAATTGAATGTGGCCCAATTCAACAGCAATCTTCTATTTATGAAACCGAAGCCTGGGGTTTGAAAGCGCAACCAGCGTTTTACAACCAAGCACTTTGCATTGAAACCGCATTGAATCCACAAGCATTAATGACCCAGCTTTTAGCCATCGAAAGCGCAATGGGTCGGGAAAGATTGATTCCACTTGGACCTAGAACAATAGATTTGGATATTATATACTACAATCAAACAGTAGTCACAGAACCAGGTTTAACGATCCCACATCCAAGACTTGCCGAACGCAACTTTGTGTTGGCGCCTTTAACGGAGATAGCAGCTGATTTTGAGCACCCTGTTTTAAAAAAAACAAATAGCCAGCTCTACAAAGCAACGACAGACAAATCTGTTGTGCATAAAAAAACCAATCAATAAAGCATTCAAAACTTATCTTTGGACGCAAGTATTAGAAGCATTATGAAGCATCATTTTATAGCAATTGAGGGAAATATTGGTGCTGGAAAGACAACACTATCACATTTACTCGCACAACAATTTAACGCAAAACTGGTTTTAGAGGAATTTGCAGAAAATCCCTTTTTGACTAAATTTTACGAGAACCCCAAGCAATATGCATTTCCATTGGAATTGTTCTTTTTAGCAGAGCGATTTAAACAACAACAAGAAATGGTCAAATCGAATGATCTATTTCAAAACGTGACTGTCTCGGATTATATTTTCACTAAATGTTTGCTCTTTGCAAAGGTGAATCTTCCAGAG
>CALPLN020000021.1 GCA_943324415.2 Sediminibacterium ginsengisoli
ATATTTTAAAATTTTTCTTAACAAAAAAGCGACCCCATCACTTAATAGATAAATAATAGGCCAAGGAATTAAAGAAATCAAATAAAACAAACCGTAAAAAATTGAATACATATTTCGATTATTTACTTGGCTCAATCCAAGCATTGTGTTCTTTAAGTAATAAAATTAATTCATCGACTGCCACATTGCTATCAATATTGCGTTTCATCACTTCTTTACCTTTGTACAAAGTAATTTTTCCTACCCCGCTACCAACATAGCCAAAATCAGCATCTGCCATTTCCCCTGGACCATTTACAATACAGCCCATGATGGCAATCTTCAATCCTTTCAAATGATTGGTCACTGCTCTTATCTTTGCTGTCGTTTCTTGTAATTCGAATAAAGTTCTTCCACAACTTGGACAAGAAATATATTCAGTTTTTGAAATTCTTGTTCTTGTTGCCTGTAAAATACCAAATGCAGTCGTATTCAATAATTGTTCTAAACTCGAATTGTTGAAATAATTACGACCAGAAACATTTGACCCATTGGCACTTGCTTCATATGCTGCTTTGCTTAATCCTAAACAAATCCCGTCACCAATCCCTTCTAATAATAAGGCGCCGGTTTCAATAGCAAAATGAATTAAGTGTTCGTCGGTTGTTTGCCACTGGCTATCCGTAACTAACACAATAGGTTGCTGAATGTCCAATTGCATCAGTTGAATGGCCATCCTTCTAACCGCTTGCATAGCATTGTTACATTGACTACTCAAGCACAATACAACAGTAGGGTCTTTAGCAATCTGTAATAATAATTCATCCGCAATAGGCTGACGATCGCTGTAACAATCTATTTGAACGAAATTTAACTGTGGGTGTTTTACATCCAAAGAAACATATGTAGCAGCATCCACAATTGGATGGTATTTTTCCAAATTATTCGCCATTGTACAAACCGCAGGTGCTGCTATGATACTCAAGGTGCCCGGCAAATTGAATTCCAATGGCGTACTGCCAATAAAAATATAATCAGCAGCAGCATCCGATATTGCCCACTTGTCCGTCACCTCGTCGTAGGTATAACCAATCGCAACTAAATCAGTGACTTTAATATTGGGTAAATGACTTAAATCTGCCACCACTACAGGTACTTGCTTGCCACCAATATTACGCACAGCTATTGTAGAACGTCTTGTATATTCAAAAGGACTATAAGGCAATTGTATTAATTCAGGTACGGTATCATTTCCTGCATTTGATGCCTGCTGATATCGCTTTACAAGATCTTTACAAACTGGAATTTCCAATTCAGGATCTTCTGTTAAACTCACTCTGATGGTGTCTCCGATTCCATCTTCTAATAAAGTGCCAATTCCGATTGCACTTTTAATTCTTCCATCTTCGCCATCTCCAGCTTCTGTCACACCTAAATGCAATGGATATAATTCATTGAACTCTTGTTCCATCTGTTGAATCAATAATCGATAAGCCTGCACCATCACTTGAGGATTACTGGACTTCATACTCAAAATGATCTGGTGATAATCTAAGCTTCTTGCAATTCTTAAAAATTCCATCGCGCTTTCTACCATGCCAATTGCCGTGTCACCATATCGGCTCATAATACGATCACTTAAAGAACCATGGTTCGTACCAATACGCATTGCAGTACCGTGTTCTTTACAAATGAGTACTAAAGGCGTAAATCTTTCTCTGATACGTTCTATCTCTTCTACATATTCTGCATCTGTATAATCTATTTGTTCAAATTTCTTTTTGTCAACATAATTACCTGGATTCACCCTAACTTTTTCTATAATTTTTGCAGCAATTTCAGCAGCATTCGGCGTAAAGTGAATGTCCGCAACCAACGGCGTAGTATATCCTTTTGAATTCAGTATCGCTTTAATATTCGCTAAGTTCTCCGCTTCTTTCTTACTTGGCGCAGTCACACGAACCAATTCTGCACCTGCTTCTATACAACGAATCACTTGGGCAACAGTTGCTTCGGTGTCCATAGTATCCGTAGTCGTCATAGTTTGAACTCGAATTGGATTCCCTCCACCAATCACTAAGTTGCCTACTTTAACAGGTCTTGTTTGGATACGCTTATAAGTTGTCAACGATTCAGAATAGTATTGCATAAAACTTTCTTATGAAAATGAATGGTAATTCAATTTAACGAACTCCTTTGAAGAATCCTTCTTTAACCAATATGGATTTTAATAAATTGATATTTCTGTTCTTAAGATCTTTGCCATCCGTTGCACTTGTATGTAATACAAAGAAATAAGGATGCAAGTTCTCTTCAATATATCCAATCACCCAAGCTTGATTATCAAGGGTTGTATCTGTTGCCACTAAATAACTTAATTGATAATTTGAATTTTGTTCTTTCAAAATCATTTTTCTAAAAAGTTCTTGGCTACGTTTTTGAAATGGCAAAGCTTTAAAATACAATCGTTTTATAAAACCAAGTTGTTCATCTGCGGTGATCAATAAAGATTCATCTCTCCAAAAACTATCCATATTCGCACTCACAAGGCCTTTCCCATAATGAATAGAATCAATTTCTTGTAGTAAGGTTGTTCTGCCGATTTGTTTCACCAGTTGTTGGTAATAGGCAGTCGAGTCAAGAGATACCCATGTATTTGTATCTGCATTGAGTTGCCCTTTATCAAAGCCAATTAATACTGGTAAAGCGAAAAAAGTATTCAATGGCGCATACCCGCTATCCTTATAGGCCGATAAATTAAATACGGTAAAAGCTTCGGTGCTGTTTTCCATTAAAGCAAAGCTTCCTTGCATCCCTGCACTATCAATCTGTTTCCCGATTGCAGGGCTTATTTTTACATTGTTGGGTGTACAAGCAAAAACGCTGATACTTAGAATGATGACTATGAAAATCTTTTGCATAAAAAATATTGAAAAGGCTATGAAACAAAATACACTCCACAAGTAGTTGTGAAGTGTATTGTATTATAAATTATGTGTATCAAATACTATTGTACACCCAATAACTCCACTTCAAAAATCAAAGTAGATCCTGGTCCAATTACTGGTCCAGCAGAACGTTCGCCATAAGCCAATTCAGAAGGGATAAATAACTTCCATTTGCTTCCAACTGTCATTAACTGTAATGCTTCCTGCCAACCTTTAATCACGCCGTTCAATGGGAAACTGATTGGCTCACCTCTTTGAACTGAACTATCAAATATTTCACCATTAATTAATGTGCCATGGTAATGACATTTAACTGTGTTTTTTAAAGTAGGCTTTGTGGTATCAGTACCAGCCACCATTACTTCATATTGTAAACCATTGGTTAAACGAACCACACCTGGTCTTTTTGCATTTTCTGCTAAAAATGCCGCTCCTGCTGCTCTGTTTACAGCGATTTTTTCTGTACTCATTTTATCTTGGTAGTTTTTAATACATATATCTAATAAGCTATCCGGGATAACACCCTTAGAAGCCACTCCTGCAGCCATGCCTTTTTTGAATAACTCAAAATTAACATTTTGTAACCCTTGCCCTTTTAAACTTTGTGCGATTCTGTACCCTAAAGCATAAGATGCACTATCCTTTGTTGTTTTAAGTGATTGCGCTGCTGTATAAGACAATGTTAATTTTGTCTTGGTAACAGGAGTTGCTTTAACAAGTGTAGATTTTTTTAAAGGAGCAACTTGCTTGGTCTGCGCCGAACCCGATACGCATCCTACTAAGGCTAAAGCGACAATGATTGTTTTTTTCATCTTAAAATATTGAAATTTAGACCCCAAAAGTACATCAGAATCAGGTTATAATGCTAATAAATGCTGAATTCTTTGTGCAACCTGCTCTGTTCCGAAACCGTTGATAACCAAGGCCATTTGGGCGGCAATTTGGGGATTGCATAAATTTCCGATACTTCCCTCGTGTTGATGCTTGATTTCGGTGGTATACGTAAATTGACCCGCTTCAATATCTAGTCCTATTTTTTTATACGCATCTCTGAATGGCATCCCATTATTGACCAATTTATTGACTTCCTCTACACTAAATAAGAACTGATATTTTGGATCATTCAGTAAATCTTTTTTGACTTCCATATGCTCGATCATCAAAGATGCCATCTGTATACAATGATTCAATTCCGCAAAGGCAGGGAACAAATGTTCTTTTAACAATTGTAAATCTCTGTGATAACCCGAAGGCAAATTGGTAGTCATCATCATGATCTCATTGGGCAAGGCTTTTATTCGATTACAATAAGAACGAATCAGTTCAAAAACATCAGGATTCTTTTTATGTGGCATGATACTAGAACCCGTTGTCAAAGCTTCCGGGAAATGAATAAAGCTAAAGTTTTGATTCAAAAACAAACAAGCGTCCATGCTTAATCTCGCTAAGGTATCTGCAATATTGGCCATGGCCATGGCGGTTACACGCTCGGCCTTACCCCTACCCATTTGCGCATACACTACATTGTAGTTCAATGTTTCGAATCCTAATAGTTCTGTTGTTCTTGTTCTGTTGATTGGGAAAGAAGAACCGTATCCTGCTGCAGATCCCAAGGGATTTTTATTGACAATTTTGTAGGCGGCTTGTAGCATCGTCATATCATCTACTAAACTCTCTGCATAGGCGCCAAACCACAATCCAAAGGAAGAAGGCATAGCCAACTGAAGATGGGTATAACCAGGCAATAAATCTGCCTTATGCGCTTCACTTTTTGATTGAAGTAAAGTAAAGAATGCTTGGATAGACTCGCTTAACTTAGTGATCTCTGCACGTAGAAATAATTTGATATCTACAAGTACTTGATCATTCCTGCTTCTGGCGCTATGTATTTTCTTACCTATATCTCCTAATTTTTGGGTCAAGATTAATTCTACTTGTGAATGGATGTCTTCTACTCCAGCTTCAAGTGAAAATTCACCGGCTTGAATTTGGGTATAAATTTCGACCAAGGCTTTTTTAAGTTGCACTTGCTCTTCTTTTGTCAATAACCCTACTTCTGAAAGCATCGTGGTATGTGCAATAGATCCTATAACATCATATGCCGCCAAGTATTGATCCATTAACTGGTCCTTCCCAATTGTAAATTGCTCCACCGATGTTTCGGTTAGGTTATTTTTTTGCCAAAGCTTACTCATAAGATAAAATGTTTTCAAGTAGTTGAATATAGGTTTGGATACCCGTCTCTATTTCTTGTATAAATATAAATTCATCCGCAGAATGACTTCTTGCAGAATCTCCTGGACCCATTTTTAAAGTTGGGAAAGGCATCAATGCTTTGTCCGAAGTCGTCACAGAGCCATAATGACCCTTACCCAATTTAGTACCTGCCTTAATTAAAATATGATCTTGTGCAATACTAGTTGATCGCAATCTTAAACTACGAGGCGTGACTTTAGCATTCACATTGGCCTGTATGGTGTGTAAAATTTCCTCAAAACGATACAGTTCGTTTACACGCACATCCACCACCATTTTACAAGTAGAAGGCACTACATTATGTTGTTTATTATCCGTCTCTATCACCGTTACACTCATCTTTACTGCGCCTAACAAAGGAGATACTTTTTCAAAAACATAAGTGCTAAACCATGCCAAATCTGGCAAGATTTTATACAATGCATTTTCTCCTTCTTCTCTTGCAGCATGACCCGCTTTGCCTGTTGATTCCACATCTAAAACCATCAATCCTCTTTCAGCAATCGCCATTTCCAATAAAGTTGGTTCACCGACTATGCCGAAATCAATTTTTGGAAGGTCTTTTAATATCAACTCAATGCCATCTGTTCCGGAAATTTCTTCCTCCGCAGAAGCAACAAAAACAAGGTTATAAGTAAGTCCTTCTTTTGCATAAAAATATAAATAGGTAGCTATTAGACTGACTAGACATCCGCCTGCGTCATTACTACCCAATCCAAATAATTTTCCGTCTTTTTCTATTGGCTCAAATGGATTTAAAGTAAATCCTTTATTGGGTTTCACCGTATCATGATGCGAATTCAACAATATCGTTGGCTTTGCTGGATCGAAATATAGATTCTTGGACCAGATATTATGCTTCACTCGATTCCATAGTACATTATGTTTACTAAAAAAATCTTGAAGACAATCCGCAGTTGCAAATTCCTCTTTACTAAAAGATGGAATGGCAATCAGTGATTTAAGCAACTGCAGCGCTTCATTTTGTAAAAATTGCAGTTCCTTATTTGCCCCTTGTATCGTATTCGGTTGAGCCATTAGATTTTTATTGTCGTACCTGCGGTACCTTTTATTAATGCATGAACATTCTCTGCTTTGCCAATGATCACCGACGCGACACCCCCTGCTAAAGCTACAAAGGCATTGTCAATTTTAGGCACCATACCTTCGAAGATGATATGGTCTTTTTTCAGTTTGACATAACTAACTGAGTCAATATGGTGCATCACAGAACTAGGGTCATTCATATCCGTTAATACCCCTTCTCTTTCAAATCCGTAGATTAAATGCACCTGATATTGAGCAGCCATCGCCACTGCTATAGATTGCGCAATGGTATCTGCATTGGTATTCAATAATTGTCCCTGGCCATCATGGGTAATTGGCGCGACGACTAATTTCATTCCATTTGAAAGCAATGATTGTATCAGAGACTGATTGACTTCATCTACATCTCCTACAAAACCATAATCGATTGACAAGTCTGCTCTTTTATGTGCTCGAATTAAATTTCCATCCACCCCAGTCATGCCAATTGCATTCACACCAATTGACTGCAGTTGGGAAACGATATTTTTATTGATATGACCTGCGTACACCATAGTGACTATTTTTAGCGTCTCCTTATCTGTCACCCTTCTTCCTTCAATCATAGTTTGTTGAACCCCCATCTTCTGCGCAAAACTAGTCGCTAATTTTCCACCTCCATGCACTAAAATAGCCTGCCCCTCAATGGTGGCAAAAGCTTGTAAGCATTCTGTTAACAAGGCTGGATTGTCAACAATATTGCCCCCTATTTTAATGACGTATAATGATTCCATGTTTTTTAAAATTAGCAACTTGTTTCAAAATAACTAGTTGGTTTTTATTGAATAGATTTTAAGATACTTGCAAGTACTGCCTGAGCAGCCCAAACTCTATTAGATGCCTCCTTAGTCACTAAACTATTTGGTCCATCCAATATTTCATCACTTAATTCTACATTGCGACGTACAGGTAAACAATGCATCAGTTTTGCCTGATTGGTTAATGCTAATTTTTGATTGGTCATCATCCAGTTTTCATCCGTACACAATACTTTTCCGTACTCATGGAAAGCACTCCAGTTTTTTACATAAACAAAGTCTGCCTCTTTTAATGCAGCATCTTGATCATGCATGATCGTTGCCCCGTCTGTAAATTTTTGTGAAAGTTCATAGCCCACTGGATGTGTAATGACAAAATCAGCTGCTCCCCAAGCATTCATCCATTCGCTAAAGCTATTGGATACACATTGAGGAATGGATTTAATATGTGGCGCCCATGTCAAAACCACTTTTGGCTTTTTATGTTTGAATGAACCAGTTAAGTCCATTGATTCTTGTATGGTTATGATATCTGTTAAGGATTGTAAAGGATGCAATGTGGCAGACTCTAAACTCACCACAGGTATACCTGCATATTGAATGAATTGATGGATAATTTTTTCACTATAATCATCTGCTTGGTTGACTAATCCAGGAAAAGTTCTGATACATAAAATATCAAAATAATTTCCTAAAATAGGAGCAGCGTCTTTGATATGTTCGACTGTTGATCCGTTCATGATAGCGCCTTCTGTAAACTCCAATGCCCATCCTTCCTTATCAACATTAAATACAATTGCCTCCATGCCTAAATTCTGTGCAGCCACCTGTGTACTTAATCTTGTTCTTAAACTCGGATTTAAAAATAATAAGCCAATTCTTTTACCAACCCCCAAATCCTTATCTAGCAAAGGAGCAGCTTTATAGGCCATTGCTTTTTGTACTAAATCTTGAAGATCATCTACATCCTTAACACTGATAAATTGTTTCATTTGCTATAATTAAATCGTCTTTTGTTGTAATTGAGAAATGGCCTCCTGCAATCTATTTAAAAATAAATCAATGTCATTTTTGGTGATGGCTAAAGAAGGCAATAAGCGAATCACATTTGGTTTAGCTTCCCCGGTGAACACTTTAAAATCGTTTAATAAAGTTTTTCTAATGTCTTGCAAAGATGGGTCCATTTCAAAACCTATCATCAATCCTCTTCCTCTTACTTCTTTTACGCCTTGTATTTGTTTAAGCGCTTGAATCAAGTAAGTGCCATTCGTATTAGCTGCTTGTATCAATTGTTCTTTTTGCATCACTTCGATAACCGCCAAAGCCGCGGCGCAAGCCAATGGATTCCCTCCAAATGTGGTGCCAAGCATACCAAACTTAGCTTGGATATGTGGCGCAATGAGTATCCCCCCAATAGGAAATCCATTGCCCATCCCCTTTGCCATTGAATAGATATCTGCATCCACTCCAGCATGGTCATGAGCAAAAAATTGACCAGTCCTTCCATATCCACACTGAACACTATCTGCAATATAGACTGCCCCAAAATCATCACAAACTTTTCTGATAGCTTGTAAGAATTCGTCTGATGCTTCATGAATGCCAGCGACACCTTGTATGCCTTCAATAATCACTGCTGCAATTTGATCACCTTGTTCAGCAAAACATGCTTGTAAAGCAGCTAGATCATTGAATGGTAAAAAAATAATATTTTCTGTTTCATTCACAGGTGCAACAATACTTGGATTGTCTGTTGCTGCCACTGCTAAAGAAGTTCTGCCATGAAATGCTTTTTTAAATGCCACCACTTTTTTACGACCTGTATGAAAAGAAGCTAGCTTCAATGCATTCTCATTCGCTTCGGCACCACTATTGCATAGAAATAATTGGAAATCTTGCTTGCCGCTAATTGCATTGATGGCATCTGCCAATTGAGACTGAATCGGCATGATCACTGAATTAGAATAAAAAGCAATGGCATGCAATTGATCCTCTATTCTTTTTACCCAATGTGGATGCGTATGTCCAATACTGATCACAGCATGTCCCCCATACATATCTAAATACTCCTGTCCTTTATCATCCCATACGCGGCTGCCTGCAGCTTTTGTGATAGCGATTGGATTTAAAGGATAAACATTGAATAATGACATGAGGTTAAATTTATAATGTGTTAGTAGGAATCAGGCGGAATGAATAATTGAAATAAAATTGATTGATCATAAAGTGGCTGGATTAAAAATAATTCGCTTTCAATTGTAAACCAGTTGCTTCTTCTATACCAAATAGCAAATTCATATTTTGAACTGCTTGACCCACTGCACCTTTTAATAGATTGTCGATCACACTATGAATGGCAATTTTATTTCCCTGCTTTTCAATATGGATCAAGCACTTATTCGTATTCACAACTTGTTTTAAATCGATATTGTTACTGGACACCAATGTAAATGGATCCGCTGCATAATAGGTTTCATATAAAGTATACAACTCATCAATCGTTAAATCGGTACTGATAACAGAAGTAACAAAAATACCTCTCGTGAAATCACCTCTCCACGGTACAAAATGAACTGATGCATTTTGATTCCCCTGCAATAGGGCCAAACTTTGCTCAATCTC
Organism: Sediminibacterium ginsengisoli; assembly: GCA_943324415.2. Lineage (GTDB taxonomy): Bacteria > Bacteroidota > Bacteroidia > Chitinophagales > Chitinophagaceae > Sediminibacterium > Sediminibacterium ginsengisoli_C. The sequence continues at coordinate 9,650 of CALPLN020000021.1, forward strand.
ATGTATATGTTGGTGTTGTAATGTTTTGTAGGCCTGAATATTGTTTGCTCTCCAACTAAAATGATTGGTTGCCGATAAACTTTGTCCAGCTCCTGTTGATCCAGTGATGCCTGTTGTGTACACCTCCGTTAATCGGCTTTTATCTGCCAATGGCAATAAACCCAACTGGATTGCTGTTGCAAAACAACCTGGGTTGGCAATATTATGGGCTTTTTGAATGGTACTTTTTTGTAATTCTGGCAAGCCATATATAAATGTTCTATCCCCAATAGTTGCATCACTGCTTAATCTAAAATCTTGCGATAAGTCAATTATTTTAATAGTTGATTGTAGGGTATGCGTAGCTAAAAACTTTCTAGCATCCCCATGACCCACACATAAAAACAAGACATCTATATTTTGATCCAATTCACTTGCAAATTTCAAATCTGTTTCACCTACTAAATCTGTATGCACTTTACTCAAGCTTTCACCTGCATTGCTAGTACTATGTACAAAAGTGATGGATGCATTGGGATGGCGCAATAACACACGTAGCAATTCACCACCCGTATAACCTGCTCCTCCTACAATTCCAATTTTTACTTTTTGCATCTTTATTTATTTAGACCATGAACAATCATCCAAACAGGACTATGCTTATTTGTTACTTTCTTTCACATGATGATAAATACCCACTTGATTGCCGAATATCTTAGTGAAGCCTCTCACATCCGCACCTGTCCACCCTGTATTCATCTCGCCGTATTTACCAAACTTTGCACTCATCAAATCGTTCTCCGATTCGATACCAATAATTTGAAAACGATAAGGACTCAATTGAACAAACACATCACCAGTCACTTGTTCTTGAGAGTTCAATAAATAGGCTTCTATATCTCGCATCACAGGATCTAAAATTTGACCTTCATGTAACCAGTTGCCATAAAATTGTGCCAACTGATCCTTCCAATTTAATTGCCACTTTGTTAATACATGTTTTTCTAATGCATGATGTGCTTTTAAAATCACCATGGGTGCTGCTGCTTCAAAACCAACCCTACCTTTTATGCCAATGATGGTATCTCCAACGTGTATGTCTCTACCAATACCATATGCACCAGCAATGGATTGAATAAATTGAATGGCAGCTGTTGGATGTGCAAATGTTTGACCATTCACTTTCACTAGCTTCCCTTTTTCGAATCCAATCACCATCTCTTCGGTTTCTCCTTCTTTTGTCATAGGGGTAGGCCAAGCCGATTCAGGTAAAATACCTTTAGACTGCAATGTTTCCTTGCCTCCAACACTGGTTCCCCATAATCCTTTATTAATAGAGTAAGCGGCTTTTTCAAAATTCATGTCCACCCCTTTTAACTTTAAATACTCAATCTCCGCTTCTCTACTTAATTGTAAATCACGGATGGGTGTTAAAATTTCTACGCCAGGAATTAGGATCTGAAATATCATATCAAAACGTACTTGATCATTACCTGCACCAGTACTACCATGTGCTACCAATTTCGCATCCATTTTTTTCACATGTGCGGCAATGTGTAAGGCCTGACTTAAACGTTCTGCACTTACACTCAATGGATAGGTATTGTTCTTAAGTACGTTTCCGTAAATCAAATATTGAATGATGCTATCATAATAGCCTTCGACAGCTTGCACTGTTGTATGCGATTTTACACCTAAAGCATAGGCATGCGCTTCGATTTTTTGTAGTTCCGCTTCATCGAATCCTCCTGTGTTCACCACTACGCTGTGCACTTCTAACCCTTTATCTTCTGATAAATACTTTACACAAAATGTAGTATCCAAACCACCGCTAAATCCTAAGACAACTTTTTCCATGCTCATTTATTTTTTTGGTTCATACAACATCGCAGTGCACATACAGTTCTTGCGATCTTTACTCATTAGAATTTCATAATTGATACAACTCTTACAACCCGCCCAGAATTCTTCATCATCTGTTAGTTCACTATAAGTAACTGGTTCGTAACCTAACTCACTATTGATTTTCATCACAGCGAGCCCTGTGGTCAAACCAAATATTTTTGCATCAGGATAGGTATCTCTAGACAATTGGAAGATGGCCTGTTTTATTTTTTTTGCAATCCCTGTTTTTCTAAACGCAGGGGCTACAATCAATCCACTATTTGCTACGAATTGACCATGTTGCCATGCTTCGATATAGCAAAAGCCAACCCAATCACCTGCTTCGGTATGTGCAATCACAGATTTACCTTCTTCTATTTTTTGAGCCACATAAGCAGGACTTCTTTTTGCGATACCTGTACCACGAGCTTTTGCGGAAGCTTCCATTTCATCAGTAATCGCATTTGCATAAGATGTATCGCCAACAAGGGCAACACGTACAATTATTTTCTGTTCCAATGATTTATAAAATTTAAAGGAATGACAGTTCTGGCGTTAAAATGCTTTCGGGGATTTTTCCACTGATAGGGGCAATTGCCAACTGCTCGTCCTATCAGAATCCGCGTCGCGGAGATTGCGGTAGCCTAATGGGACTGCGCAAAACAAGGGATGCTGCAAAATTTGCAGTCATCATTAATATATCGTTGTTTCCCTGTTTCATGTTGAGTACAAATTTATGCAATAAAATAGACAAAACAGGCGATAACAAAGCGCAAATATGACTATTTATAGATCTAACTACCTAATTTAACTTGTAAATGAATACTTGTTAGTTTTTTGGTGGCCCATTTAGGCTTTCATTTTAAACGAATGCCTAACTTTGTTAAAATCATCGAACATGAAAAAGACAATTATGAATGGCACAAGCCTATTCGCGGTTGCTATGAGTTTACTTTTAACTGCTTGCGGTAATAACACTGCTACCAATTCTGCCAAAATGGATAGCGCAACCACTATAATAGCACAAGACTCCACTGTATCCTACGACATCAGTTTAGTCAATAACAAAAAAGATCCTACATGTGGCATGCCTGTTACTGCTGGCATTAGCGATACGGCACATTATGACAATAAAGTATTGGGTTTTTGCTCGGCCGGATGTAAAGAAGAATTCTTAAAAAATCCAAAAGCAAATATAGCGGCTGCAGAAATAAAATAAAAGCGTGCTTTGATATACATAAAAATGCCCCAGATGATTCATTTGGGGCATTGCTATTTTTAAGTATGCTTTAACTGAATAGATAGTTGATATCATCTTTGGTTAAAGATTTTACAAATCCATCTTCATCAGAAATCAATTCTTTTGCTAATGATCTTTTACGATCCTGTAGTTTCAAGATTTTATCTTCTACTGTATCATTACAAATCATTCGATAGGCAAAGATGTTTTTTGTTTGTCCGATACGATGCGTTCTATCGATGGCCTGTTGCTCTACAGCTGGATTCCACCAAGGATCTACAATATAAACATAGTCAGCCGCGGTTAAGTTAAGACCCACACCACCGGCTTTTAAGGAGATTAAGAAAACTCGACAGTTAGGATCATTTTGAAAACGATCAATCGCTTTTTCTCTTTCCTGTATCGTACTACTTCCGTCAAAATATTCGTGATCTATACCCAGCTTAGTTAAAGCTTCTCTAATCAATCCCAACATGCCCAAGAACTGTGAGAATACCAACGCTTTATGTTCCCCAATATTTTCTGCTATTTCACGCGTCAACTCGTCTAATTTGACCGATTCGTTTGGATAGGATTCATCTTTTATGATTGCTGGACTATCACATATTTGACGCAATTTCATCAGACCTTGTAAAATAGACAATTGTGCTTTCTGCACACCCTTCTCTTCTACTAGACCCATCAATTTATCGCGGTAATCATTTCTGTAGGCTTCATAGATTTTACGTTGTGCAGCACCCATTTCACAGTACAGTACCATCTCTTGCTTTTCTGGCAAATCCTTTGCTACCTGTTCTTTTGTTCTTCTTAAGATAAAAGGGAAAACAAATTTACGAAGATGTTCTTTTTGTTCTTTCTCGTCGAATTTATCAATCGGCATAGAGAAATTATGCTTAAAATATTCCACAGAACCTAACATACCAGGATTCAAGAAATTCATTTGTGCATAAATATCAAACGTATTATTCTGTAATGGCGTACCACTTAAACAAAGCTTATTACCCGCGTCTAATAAACATGCTGCTTTGGTGACTTTACTTGTTGGGTTTTTAATCGCCTGACTTTCATCTAGTATCACATAATCAAACTTGACTTCAACAAAATTCTTGATATCACTTCTTAAAGTACCATATGTAGTGATAATGACTTCAATCGACCCATCTTTTAATTTTGCTTTATTTCTTGTACCCCCATGGTGAATCATGAAACTTAAACTTGGCGTAAATTTCTTCAATTCATTTTGCCAGTTAAATAACAAGGTTGTTGGACATACCACTAAAGCCAATAATTTTCCTTTCTTCTCTTTTAAATGCTGTAAAAAAGTTAGGGTTTGAATGGTTTTACCCAATCCCATATCATCTGCTAAAATACCACCCCAGCCTACATCGTGCAGGTAATTCAACCACTGGAATCCACTTGCTTGATAAGGTCTTAAAATGGGCTCCAAATGTGATGGCGGCTTTACATCAGAAATGGTATAATGTTCTCTAATCTTTTCGAATTTGCCTTCTAATTGGAAGATCAACTCTTCTTCGTCTCTTTGTTGATACAACTCATCTAAAACAGAGAAATGGTATTTACTCAATTTTAAATTGTCTGTCTTACCTTCTCCAACTTTAAATAACAAAGCATACTTATTCAACCATTGCTCTGGCAAAACACCCAAACTGCCATCTTTCAATGGAACAAATTGTTGCTTATTCATCAACATCGTCTTGATGTCTTGTATACTTACTTTTTGTTCGCCGAATGAAATCTCCACTTTTGCATCAAACCAATCGGTGTTGCTACTAATATACAATCTAGTAGTTGGCTTAGCGGTATTGAATTTAAATTGCTTTAATTGCTCCGTACCAAATAATGGAATTTGCTTTTCTTTTAAGGTATCGATGAATAAGAAAAACCAATTATTTTTTAAAACTTCAGCACCTGTCAATGCCAATACATTCCCCTCATTAGGTCTTATAAATCCAGAATGCAATTGCTCTATAATACTCACCAATTGTCGTTCTGCTGCTAAATCACGTTCTAAGATCATGAGCTTATCTCCAAGCTGTTGAATCACAGACGGACCATCTTCTTTTTGTACAACAATATCCTGGTAAACAAACAAAGGTTCGAAAAATAGATAATCTCCATTTTCTTTCAAAAGAATTTGCAATTGAGGCTTCACCCCTTTTACTTTTTCTTGTGATACGTGTTCCAATGCAACCACATAATTTTTAGACAGTGGCAAAACAGTTGACTGAAGGTAGTTTGGCCACGCTTTAGCCGTTACTTTTTGGTGCCCCTTTGGTAAAAATTGTTCCACCCATCCTAAATCAGTCCTATTTTTCCAATAGAAAAACTGTTGATCTTGTTGGAATAAATAATAAGACTTCGCATGGTTCTCTACTAAGTCAACAGAGCCTGACGGTAGTTGGACTTGCGCATGCACAATATAATTCTCGCCTTCTTTCTCCACTTTAAAACTAGGCTGAACCGGATGGAAAACCAACTCGGATTTCATCAAATTAGAAGTAGTAAACGTTTTATTATGACCTACAAAGAAGGTAAAAGGATGTTCTGATAAATCACGCCATACTTTTTCCATTTTTGGATGTAAGTATTCTTGCATCAATTCTTTTGTCTCATCTGGCAAACTCGCTTCATCTGCGTGCACAATGGTATCCCAAATACCTTGAAAAGGTGAATTCTTATTCAAGTACTTAGACATCTCTACCGGTTGTAATTTTCTTACTGACTGCAACAAGGCTTTGTCTTCCTCATTCATGTCATAGGGTGTGACAAATTTTAAGATATCAATTTTTTCTACCTTACCTACATATGCTGTCTCTTGTTCATTCGCCTCTCCTCTGACTACATGGAAAGACAAATAAGGATAATTGTGTTCGTCCTGTTGTATCACTAATCCATAACGCTGTATAGTTTTCTGTGCTCCTTTTAAAGGTGTTTCATCTATATCAGCTGTGTCTAATTTTTTGCTAGGTACAGTGAAACGAACCACTTCGATAGGCGGCGCTTTTGTAACAGCTTCTCCTCCATTCACTTTCTGGATACTTGGATCAAGTACTTTCAAGAAAGGTTTCCCGTCATGGTATGTAAACTCAAACTTGTCTTTGATATCGTCAGTAAGGCTGTAGCCATACAATGCCAGTAATTTATTTTTCTCTCGATCCCAATTTCTAATCGTCTCGAAATAGTCTGCTCCTTTTAATTGAAACAATTGCAACAACAAGATCGTCTTATGAATACATAGTGGATAAGCCGTCTCAGACAAACAATCGCAAGAAGTATCAAAGAATCGCTCTTCATTTTTTTGAATGATCAAATGGTGCGTCTTGCCATCCATATCCAACTCCGCCACCACTTTTTCATTTTCACTTGAAAGAATATGTGGACGAATTGTTTTCAATGTTTGCTCTGCTGCATCAAAAGTGTCAGCTGAACAAAGCATTTTAATCGATTTTAAATCGATCGCTTTTGTTCTAAGTAATGTATGCGTAGTTTTATAAGAAGCAGCTTGATATTCCAATTGATTCTTATCCATTAATTCTTGGATGAAGAATAAAGCTGCTGCTTTATGTCTACAAACCTCAGACAAATTATAGGGACATCCGCACCTTAAAGACAAGGTTGCAGCAGAAGTGAAGTTTTCAATAGTTACTTTGTAATAAGTGGTATAGCCATCGTCTTTGACGCGACAATGAA
>CALPLN020000022.1 GCA_943324415.2 Sediminibacterium ginsengisoli
CGGTCGCCATGGTACCTGTATTTGCAAGAGATATTTTAAAAGTGGGTCCTATTGGATTTGGCTGGCTGAATGCCGCCACTGATATAGGTGCTATCCTTATTATCGTACTAATTACTTTATTTCCTGTGGAACAAAAACAAGGAAAAAAATTATTACTTGCAGTCGCAGGATTTGGTGTCTGCATTATTGTATTTGCACTTTCAAAAATATTCTGGATCTCCTTTGCTGCATTATTAATGAGTGGCATACTAGATGGATTTAGTATGATTGTCAGAGGTACGATTGTACAACTTAAAACACCAAGTCATATGCGTGGCAGGGTCATGTCAGTCAATTCCATGTTCATCAATAGCAGCAATGAATTAGGTCAATTTGAAAGCGGATTGGCAGCAAAAGCAATGGGCGTGATTCCCTCTGTGGTTTTTGGCGGAGCCATGACGATTCTAGTCGTAATTACAACTTGGTTTAAAGCGCCTAAATTAAAAGAAATGGAATATTAATTATTTCGCAATGAGGGCATTCATGACATCATGCACCGCAGGGCAAAATTCTGCATTCTTCATCGTAATTGGAATACGTTTAAAAAAAACATCTTCATCTGTGTAAGGGAATCTTTGGCAATCAGTTGGACGATGATCATAAATACTACAAGCATTGTCATTGCCTAAGAACGGACAAGGCCTTGTCTTGGAAACATAATCACCTTCTTCATCCATGCTTAAATACTGATCTATAAAAGCGGTTTCTTTCATGCCCAAGTATTTGCTGATTCTTTTAATGTCCGGCATTTTAAATCTAGGCGAGTAATTTTTACAACATCTTGCACAGTCTAAGCAATCAATTTTCTCAAATGCAGCTTCATGCAGATCAGGTAATTGCTTTAAAATAACACGCTTATCCACCCTTTTAAGAAAGTTATGGAATTTTTTAAGCTGCTCTGGGGCTGGAGTATCGTATAAGTGTTCAGTGTTCTCTTGCATAATAGGTGACAAAAGTAAACTATTTGAGGCTCATCCACAAGCTTTCCCCATTCAGGCCCATTAAGATAAAGATCCCCTATCAAGCGGCTTTAAAATGCGTATATTTGTGGCAATTTTTAACCTTTTCAATTCCGTCGATAATGAATCAAAGTGGCGCAGAATTTATCCAAAGACATATTGGTCCAAATCCAGTAGATAGTGCAAAAATGTTGGCTGCAGTGGGTGTTGATAATTTAGCAGCTTTAATAGACAAAATTGTACCAGCAAATATTCGTTTAAAAAAACCAATGGAGATTCCTGCAGGATTGTCGGAATTTGAAATGTTACAATCACTGAAACTGATTGGCGAAAAAAATATAGTTGCAAAAAACTTTATCGGACAAGGCTATTATGGAACCATCACTCCATCAGTCATCCTTAGAAATATATTTGAAAATCCAGGTTGGTATACCCAATACACCCCTTATCAAGCAGAAATTGCTCAAGGGCGTTTAGAAAGTTTATTAAATTTTCAAACGATGATTACCGATTTGACTGGAATGGATATTGCCAACGCCTCTTTGTTAGACGAAGCCACTGCGGCGGCTGAAGCTATGGCCATGATCTTTAATCATGTCAACAAATCAGTAGTTGCTAGTCATCCTAAATTATTTGTGGACCAAGCCGTATTTGCACAAACAAAATCTGTTTTGCAAACAAGAGCTACGCCAATAGGTGTGGAATTGGTTACTGGAGATTTTAAAAACGCAAGTTTAGACAATCAATTCTTTGGAGCGATATTGCAATATCCAAATGCGAATGGCGCCATCGAAGATTATAGCAGCTTTATAGATCAAGTACACCAATTAGGTGGTATGGTCATCTTGGTTGCTGATTTACTTTCACTGACTATATTGAAAAGCCCAGGAGAATTAAATGCGGATGTTGCTGTAGGCAATACACAGAGATTTGGTGTGCCGATGGGATTCGGTGGACCACATGCTGCTTATTTTGCAACCAAAGACGCCTTTAAAAGAGGGATGCCAGGCAGATTAATTGGTGTTAGTATTGATGCGCAAGGCAACCGTGCATTGAGAATGGCATTACAGACAAGAGAACAACATATTAAGCGTGAAAAAGCGACTTCCAATATCTGTACTGCTCAGGCTTTGCTTGCAAATATGGCCGTAATGTATGCCGTCTATCATGGACCAGAGGGATTAAAATCAATCGCGTCTAGAGTCCATACTTTTGCGCAAGGATTGGCGCAACAATTAGAAAGCTTAGGGATTCAACAAGTCAATAATTATTATTTTGACACCCTGCATATAACTGGTTTCGACGCCAATAAATTATTTGAACTAGCCTCAGAAAAAGCAATCAATTTTAATTATTTCACCAATGGAACAGTGTCTATAAGTATTGACGAGACTACTTCCTCTTCTGATGTTCAAGCAATCGTAGGCTTATTTGAAACATTGACTGGCAAAAAAGCCAATGCATTGAATGCAAGCATCAAAAATGTAGCAATTCCAGCACAATTAATAAGAACAAGCGATTACCTAACGCATCCAGTATTCAATACTCATCATAGTGAAACGCAAATGATGCGTTATATCAAGCAGTTGGAGAATAAAGATCTTTCTTTAAATACCAGTATGATCAGTCTTGGTAGTTGTACTATGAAATTGAATGCCGCAACCGAAATGATTCCAGTTAGTTGGCCTTGTTTTGGTGGCTTACATCCATTTGCACCAGCTAGCCAAACAATAGGCTACCAAGAAATAGCAAAAGAGCTTAGTGCTTATTTATGTCAAACGACAGGATTCACCGCTTGTAGCTTACAACCTAATAGTGGTGCTCAAGGTGAATATGCCGGATTGTTAACAATCCGTTCTTACCACGCAGCAAGAAACGAGACACATAGAAATATTGTATTGATTCCAATTAGCGCACACGGCACTAACCCTGCAAGTGCGGTAATGGCTGGATTTAAAGTGGTCGTGGTTGCGTGTGATGCAGCCGGCAATATTGATGTAGCAGACTTAACTGAAAAAGCAATCCAGTATAAAGATAATTTAGGCGCGTTGATGGTGACTTACCCATCTACACATGGTGTATTCGAAGAAACCATCATGGATATTTGTAACACCATTCACCAATATGGCGGTATGGTCTATATGGATGGAGCCAATATGAATGCACAGGTTGGATTAACAAGCCCAGGAAATATTGGCGCCGATGTTTGTCACTTGAATTTGCATAAAACATTTGCAATCCCGCATGGTGGTGGTGGACCAGGTGTTGGCCCAATTTGCGTGAATGATAAATTAGCCCCTTTCTTACCAGGTCATATTTTAAATGGCGACGAGACCAATGCTGTGAGCGGCGCACCTTTAGGATCAGCAAGCATTTTATTAATCAGTTATGCGTATATTAAAATGTTAGGTGCAAAAGGATTGGAATTGGCTACTAGCTATGCGATTTTGAATGCCAACTACATGAAATCAAGATTGGAAAAAGCCTATACCATTTTGTACACAAGTAAAAATGGTACTTGTGCGCACGAGTTTATCATTGACTTAAGACCTTTCAAAATAACTGCAGGTATTGAAGCAGAAGATGTGGCAAAACGATTAATTGATTATGGCTTCCATGCCCCAACGATGAGCTTCCCTGTACCAGGCACCATCATGATTGAGCCAACAGAAAGTGAAGACATGCCAGAACTAGATCGCTTCTGTGATGCATTGTTAGCAATACATGTGGAAATTAAAGCAATCGAAGAAGGTCGTTACGATAAAAATGACAACCCGCTAAAGAATGCACCACATACGCAGCACGTGATTTGTGCAAATGAATGGTCACATGCTTATACTAGACAAGAAGCCGCATTCCCTTTACCTTATGTTGCACTGAATAAGTTTTGGCCAACAGTAGCACGCGTAAACAATACACACGGGGATAGAAACCTTGTTTGTACATGTGAGCCAGTGTCTTCTTACGTATAATTAAAAGTATCGTTACTCCATAAAAAAAGGCGCTCATTTAGAGCGCCTTTTTTTATTCAACCATGGTGAACTAAGCATCCATTCTTTTAACTACACTAGAGCTGCTACTAGATATCGGAGGATTCCCGTTTAACATGAACTCATATAAGCCAATGATTTTTTCCTTGTCTCTTAATGAGGTTTGTAGTTTATCAAAATCATATTCAAGGTGCTTAAGTTTTTTGTTTTCCGTACTGTATTTATTAGTAAAGTCTTCTACGATATTTGAATGCACTTGTTGAACGAGTGGATTGTCTTCTTTTAGCATTTGTCCTTCACCCGTTAAAATCCATAAAATATCCGCATCGGGGTAGGCCAGATGTATCTTAATTAAGATATCAGACCCAACTGATCCAAGATGTTTTAATTGTTTTGAAAAATAACCATTTGACAACTCGATTTTTTTCTCAAAAGCATGTGGTGAGATCTTTTTGAAATGAATGTAGATCGCAATTCTTTCGATAGGTTTCATGGTAATAAAATTTAGCGGTGAATTTGATATAGCATTTTTATCTATATCGTTCTACAACTAAATTACCTATACCAATAAAGTTATATGCAAGACTTAGGCCTCATTTATTGGTCACTTAGGCCTCATTTTTAAAAATAACAATCGTTAATTATTGTTTTTCACTCAATGCCAACCATCTTAATTCAGCCGCTTCTAATTCGGCTGTAACTGAGGCCAGTTGTGCACTCAGCGCCGTTATTTGAGTATAATCTCCGGTACTTTGATTGAGTTCGTTTGTAAGTGTTGCTTTTTTACTTTCTAACTCAGGCATAGCTTTATTCAATTGCTCTAATTCTAATTTTTCCTTGTAGGACATTTTTTCTGCTACTTTCTTAGCTGTATTGTCTACCATTATTTCTTTTGTGTTGGAAGTAGCTGGTTCGTTTTTCAAAGGCTTCACTTCGTGTTCCACCTGCGTAGTAATGTCAGAACTCAAAGAAGCATAGCTCTGTTTGCTTTTTTCTAAAATTCTAAATTGGGTATAGTTTCCTGGATAGTCTCGAATCACACCGTCGCCCTCAAAAATAAATAAGTGATCTACCAATTTGTCCATGAAATAACGATCATGCGATACCAATAAGACACATCCTGCAAAATCAATTAAGAATTGTTCCAATACCGCTAATGTTGGAAGATCCAAATCATTGGTAGGTTCATCTAAGATCAAAAAATTGGGATTCTTAAATAAGATGGTTAATAATTGTAGTCTTTTTTTCTCTCCTCCACTTAAGGCACTTAAATAAGTATATTGTTTATCAGGGGTGAACAAAAACAATTCTAAAAACTGCGCAGCGCTCAATGTGCCACCACTTGCCAATGGGAACTGTTCTGCGAATGTCTTTAGGTATTCGATCACACGCATGTCTTTTTTATAGGTTAACCCCTCTTGCGAAAAATGACCAAAGACAATCGTCTCACCCACGTTGACTTTACCACTATCCGGTTCTGTCAATCCTTGTAATATTTGCAAAAACGTAGACTTACCTACCCCATTTTTTCCTACAATACCAATTCGCTCCCCTTTGCTAAACGTATAATCAAAGCCTTTCAACACCACTAAATCTCCAAAAGACTTGTACACTTTTTTAGCTTCAATAATTTTGCCTCCCAGTCGGGTCATCTTCATATCCAATTGCAAATTCGTATCTTCTATCTTTTGTTTTGCCTTAGCCTCTACATCATAAAAATTATCTTGTCTGCTCTTACTTTTGGTAGTCCTTGCTTTTGGCTGCTTTCGCATCCACTCTAATTCTTTCCTAAAAGTATTTTTCGCTTTATCAATACTTGCTAATTCTGATTCAATTCTTGCGGCTTTTTTTTCTAAATAATTCTCGTAGTCCCCTTTGTAATTGTATAACTTCTCTCTTTCTAATTCCCAGATCTCATCTGTGACCGCTTCTAAAAAGTAACGATCATGTGATACAAGTAACAAGGTCACCTTCTCTTGTGCTAAATAATTCTCAAGCCATTCAATCATATTTAAATCCAAATGGTTCGTTGGCTCGTCCATCAGCAACAAAACATGTTTTGGTTCAAATCCAATTTGAATCAAGGTTTTTGCCAAGGACACACGCTTGCGTTGTCCCCCACTAAGTTTTGAAACAGGTTGTTCTAAATGATGAATATTTAATTGCGTTAAAATCGTTTTTACTTTAGACTCAAAATCCCAAGCATTGTTCTCCTCCATTTCCATAATGGCATCCGTAATCAAATTTTCATCTTCTGTCTCCATAGCCATTTCGTAATTACTTATGGCCTTCATAATTGGATGCTCTTGATTGAATAAATTCTGCGTAACCGAAGCTGTTTCAATAAATTGAGGATCCTGTTCAAAGAGCACTAAATGCACATCTTTATGCACTTTTGCTGTACCTGAATCTGGCACTTCTTTACCAGATAATATCCTCAATAAGGTACTTTTCCCTATGCCATTCCTAGCTACTAAGGCGATTCTGTCCCCTTCGTTGATATTAAAGCTGATACCCTTAAATAAAGGCGTAATGCCATAACTCTTTGTCAAATTTTCTACAGATACATAATGCATGGCGCAAAGATACAAGCACTAAATTAAAATAGGGGAAAAAGCAACGAAGATTGTACTTTTGTATACGTTAATATGCTAATAGATGAAAAATTTTGAAGTGCCTTCGGGCTATAGAAGCCCCTTAATTGCTGCGATTAAACAAAAGCGCAAAGCGGCAGATAAGCTCAAAAAAGATTTCACCCCTACCGAACTCGACTTTGGCAAGGTTAAGATCTATTTGGCTAGGCATTTCGGATTTTGTTATGGGGTAGAAAACGCCATTGACATCGCTTATAGAACAATCGAAGAAAATAAAGGAAAAAGGATTTTTTTATTGAGTGAAATGATTCATAACCCCCAAGTCAACAACGACCTTACAAGCAAGGGCGTGCAATTTCTACAAGACACTTTGGGCAAAGAATTGATACCATTAAGCGAATTAACGAAAGACGATATCGTCATTATTCCGGCTTTTGGTACGACATTGGAATTAGAGGAGAAGCTAAAAGCAAAGGGTATAGCGATTGAATCTTATGATACCACCTGTCCATTTGTGGAGAAAGTTTGGAATCGAAGTGAACAAATCGCGCAGAAAGGGTACTCTATCATCATACATGGGAAACCAAAGCACGAAGAAACAAGAGCCACTTTTTCACACACATCTGCACATACACCTACATTAATTGTAAACGATATTGAAGAAACTAAAGTGTTAGCTAGAATTATAAGTGGGGAATTGCCGATGGACTACTTTTACGACTTCTTCATCAATCGCTTTTCTGCCAATTTTGATCCCAATATTCATTTAGATAAAATTGGTGTAGTGAATCAAACAACTCAATTAGCAACGGACACGCAGGCGATTTCAGACTACTTGAAACAAGTTATTTTAAATAAATTTGGTGCCGAAAATTTATCTGCACATTTTGCAGACACAAGAGATACACTCTGCTATGCAACCAATGACAACCAATCAGCAGTGATTGGACTACTTCAAACTGATGCAGATTTGGCGATTGTGATGGGCGGAAAAAATAGTAGTAATAGTTCTCACTTGGTTGAATTATGTGAGCAAAAATTACCTACTTATTTTATAGATGACGCGAGTAAAATTATCGATGCTACGCAAATTGAAAAGACCAATTGGAAAAACAAACAATCAGAAATAGTAGAAAATTTCTTACCTGACGTAGATCCTATTCGTATACTAATGACAAGTGGCGCAAGTTGTCCCGACGCCGTTGTAGAATCTGTGATACAAAAAATACTGAGTTTTTATGAACTAGAATCGGCATTTGACAAAGTAAAAGAAAGCTGGATCGACTAATTCCTTTTTAAAAAATTAACTAGCCTTAATCCGTTCCATAGCCCACTGCATGGCTAGTTCAAATTGCTGCTCCCTATTTAAGGTAGTATTGTCTAAAACCAACGCATCTTCTGCTTGTCTTAATGGACTGTGTGCTCTTGTACTATCCATTGAATCTCTTTGTTGCAAGTTGGCAGCAACGGCATCTTTACTGATAGAAGGATCTGTTTGCAATAGTTCTTGGTATCTACGCTCCAATCTCACAGATGGATCTGCGGTAACAAATAACTTTAGTTCTGCTTTAGGAAAAACCACGGTGCCAATATCTCTCCCATCCATCACAATGCCTTTATCAACCCCCATGGCTTGTTGTTGTGCAACTGCAAATTCTCTGACAGCAGGAATAGAGGCCACTTCACTCACTTTTTGACTCACACGCATCTCCCGAATTTCTTGTTCAACATTTTCTCCATTTAAATACATATCGCTTTTCTGACTTGCGGCATTGAACTTAAATCTCAATTCAATTTGATCCAAGGCTGCTTCAATCGATACCGTATCATTGAATGGGATATTATTTCTTAAAAAATACAGCGCGATTGCTCGATACATCGCACCAGTGTCCACAAATACATACGCCAATGCTTTGGCCATGGCTTTTGCAAGTGTACTTTTGCCGCAGGACGAAAAGCCGTCGATTGCGATGATGATTTTCTTTTCCATTAAGGTGCTACTGTGATTGTTTCTGTTCTTGGTAAATTGGCATTTCGGATAGCAATTTGTCTTACAGCATTGCCCACAAAAGTCCTGAAAGCATTTTTTGAAACAGTCTCTTCTCCAACCATTGCAGGAATACCTTCGTCTCCCCCTTCTCTAATACTTTGTACTAAAGGTATTTGTCCCAAAAAGGACAAGTCATATTCTGAAGCCAATTTTAGTCCACCTTCTTTTCCAAATAAATAATATTTATTATCAGGCAGCTCTGCTGGCGTGAAATAAGACATGTTTTCTACCAAGCCAATAATCGGCACATTGACATTCGCTTGACCAAACATCGCAATTGCTTTTTTAGCATCCGCCAACGCCACTTGTTGAGGTGTTGTCACAATCACTACCCCAGTTACTGGAACTGTTTGCATGATCGTTAAATGAATGTCGCCAGTACCTGGTGGCATGTCAATTACAAGGTAATCTAACTCGCCCCAATCCACATCTGTGATAAATTGACGAATGGCACTACTGGCCATTGGACCTCTCCAAACTACTGCATCTTTTTCATCCACTAACAATCCTATGCTCATCAATTTAATGCCGTATTTATCTAAAGGGATAATCACTCCTTTCCCATCTTCGTCTTTCATCAATGGGCGTTGACCCCTCACTCCAAACATAATTGGCACACTAGGTCCATAAATATCCGCGTCCATTAAGCCCACTTTTGCGCCACCTTCAGCCAAGGCTAAAGCAAGATTCGCCGAAACGGTGCTTTTACCAACTCCGCCCTTGCCACTCACTACCGCTATGATGTTTTTTACTTTAGACAAGACCGACTTCTCGTCTTTTCTTAATGAAGTTGTATTTGAGGTGAAATTAACTTGCACTTGCGCTTTTGGATTGACCAATAATTTGATGGCATTCTCAGACGCGTTCTTCATCAAATCTTTCATTGGACAAGCTGGAGTAGTCAATACAATCGTAAAGCTAACCGCATCCCCATCCACTTTTAAGTCCTGTATCATATTCAATGTTACTAAGTCTTTACCAAGGTCTGGCTCTTGCACATTACTCAATGCTTTTAGTATTTCCTCCGTTGTCATTATGAAAGTTTTTGTTAAAATAATTAATCCCGGCAAAGTTAACGTTCATAGCGCTTATTTTGTCCTTTTAAAAGGCTTAAAATAGCAGATAAATCAAAAAAACTACCCATTTCGTAACAAAAAAATCGCTCGATTTCTGAACATTGAGACCTAAATTTGCAGCTACATGAAAAAGAAACTGATTCTGCCATTATTCATTTTAATTGCCTTCTTGCCAACAAAAGCAAAAGCGCAAACAGTGGATCTTTACAGAGACTCCGTTGTACAATTATATGGTGTCGTAATGACAGCAGATAGTTTAAAGGCCATTCCTCTAGCAAGCATTGTAGTCAATAAAAAAGGAAGAGGTACGATCACCAACAACGATGGTGTTTTTTCAATTGCAGTTAATAAAGGAGAAACCATCACCTTTAGTTGTGTTGGATTTAAAAATAGAAGCATCACCATTCCTCAAAACTTAGCAGGCAACCAGTATAGTGTTATACAGCTAATGGTGAATGACACCAATTTCCTACCTGCAACAATTTTAAAACCAAGACCAACAAGGGCACAATTTGAAAGAGATTTTGTCAACTCTAAAGTAGATGATGACTTATTTGAAACAGCAAGAAAAAATACAAGTCCTGCGCAAAAAAGAATTATTTTATCAAGCCTGCCTAGAGATGGTAAAGAAGCAGTAGGCGCATCATTACAACAACAAGCATCAAGATATTATTATTCAGGGCAATTGCCTCCTATGAATATATTGAATCCTAGCGCATGGAGAAGTTTTATTAATTCTTGGAAACGCGGAGACTATAAATCAAAAAATAAATAGATGAAAAAGATTGCAGTAATTGGAGCAGGGACAATGGGAAACGGTATTGCACACGTATTTGCGCAAAACGGATTTGAAGTCAATTTAATAGATACACAATCTGCTGCACTTGATAAAGCAGTACTAACGATAGGGAAAAACCTAGATCGCCAAATAACTAAGGGATTGATTCATCTAGAGGATAAACAAAAAACACTGGCACAAATTAGTTGTTTCACAAGCCTAAAAGAAGGGGTGCAAGATCGCGAATTAGTCATTGAAGCTGCGACAGAAAATAGCAAAATCAAACTTGCCATTTTTACAGAGATAGACCAATAC
Source organism: Sediminibacterium ginsengisoli (assembly GCA_943324415.2). GTDB lineage: Bacteria > Bacteroidota > Bacteroidia > Chitinophagales > Chitinophagaceae > Sediminibacterium > Sediminibacterium ginsengisoli_C. Next base: position 10,802 of record CALPLN020000022.1, read on the forward strand.
ACCAATGCGCATTGCATTATAGCAAGCAACACTTCTTCTATTTCCATCACTCAATTAGCCGAGGCAACACAAAAGCCAGGAAATGTCATTGGTATGCATTTTATGAATCCTGTACCTGTAATGAAATTGGTAGAAATTATCAATGGCAAAGCCACCAATACAGCAGTGACTGAAACAATTGTCTCCCTAACGACACAAATTGGAAAAATCCCATGTGTTGTAAAAGATGCTCCGGGGTTTATTGCTAACAGAATTTTAATGCCCATGATTAACGAAGCAATTTTGGCATTAGAAGAAGGCATCAGTGATGCAGCAACCATCGACCAAATTATGAAATTAGGGATGGCACACCCCATGGGACCACTACAATTGGCAGACTATATTGGCTTAGACGTTTGTAAAAATATTTTAGAAATAATGGAAGATGGTTTTCAAAATAGCAAATACAAGCCTGCAGCATTATTAAGTAAAATGGTTGGAGAAGGAAAATTAGGTATCAAAACTGGAGCAGGATTTTATTCCTACCCATAATTATACCCTTTAGTAGCTTAAATATAACGCAACAGATTGTAGCTAAGGATTACTTAATGACCAATAAGGTCTTCACCATCACGTCTCTTAATTCCCCGAGCTTTTCAAGTACTTCGTCCAATCTGTTTTTGGGTATTCCTATTTGAAGTTGTACAAATAATTGCGCAGATTGCTCTACTACAGAGCAATTGTAATGCTTCACCAGCATCATCACTTCGTTCATTTGTTGATAATCAAAATTAAGTTCGTAGGCAATTTCTATCGGCTTTTTGATGATAGGTGAAAGCTGCAAAGCCAATGCAGTCGATGTCTTATAGGCATTGATCAATCCTGGAACGCCTAATAATGTGCCTCCAAAATAGCGCACCACCACTACCATTACATTGGTCAGTCCTTTGCTATCAATTTGACCTAATATTGGCCTTCCTGCAGATCCGGAGGGCTCTCCGTCATCGCTCACTCTGAAAGTCAACCCATCCACACCTAATCGATAGGCTAAGCAATGATGCACTGCTTTACCGTGCTCTTTTTTTAGTTGTGCTAAGATCTTTTTACAAGAATCAATGTCTTTTGCAGGATAGACAAAAGCCAGGAATTTACTACCTCTATCTTTGAATTCTGCCATGGAAGGCTGTTCGATCGTATAATAGTAAAATGGATCCATTCAAAAATAATCGGGCTAATTTTGAGCAAAGCTAGTTCATAATGATGAATCATTTGTAACATTGCATTATGAGTTTAAACGACATCAAACAAGCATTGAAAAAAAAATTAGCAGATCAATTCGAAAGTATTGAACTCAATCCAATCTTATCTATACTAATAGAACATATTACTGGCTGGGATCAACTTCATCAAGCTTTGCACAAAGACCAACCCATTTCAGAAGAACAGACATTGGCTTTTGAAACTGCAGCAGCCGAACTAGCCGCCGGAAGACCCATACAATATATTACAGGAAAAGCTTGGTTTATGGGCGAAGCCTATCAAGTAAATGAGCCGGTATTGATTCCCCGACCAGAGACAGAGGAATTAGTTGACTGGATCATAGAATACGCTGAAATCAAAGGTAAAGCGTTGCGTATTTTAGATATTGGGACAGGATCAGGCTGTATTGCGATTGCGCTTAAGAAAGCACTCCCCGAGGCCACAATTTCAGCCATTGACATTAGTACCAATGCTTTAAAAATTGCAGAAGCCAACGCAGATGCATTAAAAGCAGAGATTGAATTTATTCCATTGGATATTTTGAATACGGCCTTTTTACCGGGACAATATGATGTCATAGTCAGCAACCCTCCCTATATTCCCATGCAAGAAATGAAGCATATGGAATTGCAAGTGACGGCGCACGAGCCTAATATTGCTTTATTTGTTCCCGACGAAGATCCATTGGTGTTTTATAAAGCGATCGCAAGACTTGCTAAGCTACACTTAACATTAAACGGTCAATTGTTTTTTGAAATTCATTACGATCAAGGCGACACGATGATTGCACTATTAGATGAAATGCATTTTCATGCCGAACTTAGACCCGACATGTTTGGGAAAGACAGAATGATTCGCGCAAGCTTAAAACCTAGATAAAAAGTAATTAATGTGACGGATCCACTGCAACAACTGGGGTTGCACCTAGTGCTTTAATAATCTGCATGACTTGTATCGTCACACCCAAATTAGCTACACTATCTCCATTGATGACTACAGAAGGTTTATCAGTCTCTTTAGCTAAGAAAATTTGAAGTTGGCCAGATAAGGAATCTAAACTTACTGGAGAAGATCCAATAAAAAGTTGTTGGTCTTTATCGATGGTCACTACCACAGTTTGTTTCGCCTTGGTATCACTAGCTGCTTTGGGATTAGACACTTTGATCACATTGGGATTGGCCAATGTCGAAACAATCAGAAAAAACAATAATAAAATAAATAAGATATCATTCAATGCACCTGTATGCACTTCGGGATGATGTCTTAAACGATTTCTAAGATTCATAACAGGTGGATTAAGCTTGAGTTGGTTCTTGTAAAATATCTAAAAAATCAGCACTTGCCCTTTCCATCTTATTGGCAGTTTTATCAATTTGTGTTGATAAAAAATTATGTCCTACATAAGCAATTAAACCAATGATTAAACCTGTAGCAGAAGTGATCATTTTAGTATAGATCCCGCCAGCTATCGTGTTCAAGGTATATTCACCTGTAGAAGCAATCCCATAAAACAATTGCACCATTCCAATAATCGTTCCTAAAAAACCAAACATAGGCGCAATACCAGAAACCAATGAAAGAATATTTAAATTTCGCTCCATAGAATACATCTCTAATTTCCCTACATTTTCCATGCTTTTCTCAATTGCATCTATCGGCTTCCCAATACGCATGATTCCTTTTTCAATCATATTCGCTACTGGATTGGTTGTATTTTTTGCGAGTGATTTTGCGCCTGCGATATTGCCAGACAAAATATGATCTTTAATCATTTTCATGAACTGAGGATCTGTTTGTCCTGCTTTTTTGATCGCTAAAAAACGTTCAATGAATACATAAATCGCAATCACCAATAAAGCATACAATGGATACATGATCCATCCGCCTTTTTCTAATAAACTAAACAAAGAAATTTTAGCATCAGCCACTTGTAACAAAAACAACATACAATTTAAATTTATACTTAAAGTTAATTTATTTCTACCATATAGGCTAATACTTGCACCGCCTGCTGCATATCTGAAACACCTACCCATTCTTGCTTACTATGAATCGCCTGCATTCCGGTAAAGATATTAGCAGTCGGCAATCCCATAAAACTCATTCTACTGCCATCGGTTCCTCCACGTATTGGCTCAATCACAGGTATGATACCCGCTCTTTTGTAGGCCGCGAGTGCCAAATCCACCATCTGTGGATATTGGTCAATCACTTCTTTCATATTTCGATATTGCTGCTTTACTTCAATCTGAATTTTAGCGCGATTGTAGCCCAAATTTTCATGGACCACCGTCTCCGCAATCTGCAATAATCTTGCCTCGTATTTTGCCAAACTGAATGTATCAAAATCACGAATTAAAAATTCTATTTGCACTTGTTCAGCACCCCCTTGAATATTGGTTGGATGAACGAATCCCGCTTTCCCCTCTGTGTGTTCTGGACACCATTCCTCTCTGGGCAATGCAGCAATGACGTCTGCGGCAATTTTGATTGCATTTTGCATCACCCCCTTTGCCGATCCAGGATGGGCCATCACACCATCTATCCTTAGTGTTAATTGATCTGCACTAAAACTTTCCATTTCGAAACAACCCAACGCACCGCCATCTAATGTATACCCAAAATCGGCATTCAGTTTTTTGAAATCAATAAAATCTGCACCTCTCCCAACTTCTTCATCCGGTGTAAATAACAATTTAATGGGACCATGTTTGATTTCTGGATGTTCCATTAGATGAGCAGCCAAACTAACAAGGATGGCCACACCCGCTTTATCATCTGCACCCAATAATGTTTTACCACTAGCAGTGATGATGTCCTTTCCAAGGAAATTTTTTAAATAGGGATATTTATCTACCGTAAGGATCTGAGTGGGATCATCTGGCAATACAATTGGAGCGCCATTGTATTGTTGGTGTAAAATGGGCTTTACATTGGTACCACTGCAATCTGGCGCAGTATCCACATGTGCACAGAAGCAAATCACTGGAAGTTGTAAGGTCGATAATACTTGCGACTCAATGGTTGCAGGAATAGTTGCAACCACATATCCATTCGAATCCATTTCGGCATCTGACAATCCAATCTCAACTAACTCTTTCAACAATAGTTTAGACAAATTCTTCTGCTTTTCAGTAGAAGGAAAGCAAGTGCTATTGGGATCACTTTGTGTATCAATTTGCACATAACGCATCAATCTATCAGCCACTCCAAACGCAGTCCATTCCATAATTTAAATTTTGCTCGGTGAAGGTATAAAAAAAGGCATCCCGAATCAACGGAATGCCTTTTTTAAAAGATCTTTAACCTATTGCTTATGGCATAATGATTGTAGACTTTGGTGTAATACCTACCAATTCTAGATCGAAAGTTAAATCTTGACCAGCAAGACTATGGTTCGCATCTAATACCACTACTTCTTCTTTCACTTCCACTACGATCACTTGAAACTGTTGACCTTGGCCATTATTCATGGTTAAAGCCATACCAATTTCAGGATTTAAATCTGAAGGAAACTGTGTTTTAGGAAATTCAACAATCATTTCTGGTTGTTTAGGACCATATGCTTCCATAAATGGAATATGAATTGTTTTCTTTTCTCCAACTGTCATGTCTAAAACGCCATTATCAAAACCAGGAATTACCATACCAGACCCAACTTCGAATTCTAGCGGGGCTCTTCCTTCAGAAGAGTCAAATGTTTCACCAGACGTTAATTTACCGTGGTAATGCACTTGAATGGTATCCCCATTTTTTACTTGTTGCATA
>CALPLN020000023.1 GCA_943324415.2 Sediminibacterium ginsengisoli
GGCACTCATTCAATTCTTGCATCACCTTCTTAAACAATACATTCACGCGTGGTTGAATACGGAATCCTAATTTGAAATCAACACGCATCACTTTATCATCCACTAATTCACGGATGCTGTAAGACATGCCATAAGGAGAATCGGTGCGATCAATATGAATAAACCAATAGATATCTGCACGTTTTGGTTTTCTATTTAAAATAGAGTCAATGATACGATGTTCAATCTCACGGTAGTTATTCGCTTTCGTAAGGTAGACTAGATGGGTAGCGTATTTTGGCACTTCCTTATCTGCACTTAAATTAGATAGTTGTTCTAAATAGTCTTTAAGCTTAACGAAATCCAAGTAACGATTGGCGATTTTTCTAGCACGATGCCATACAAACATCACTAAAATCATACTCAATGAGAATACAAATGTGATATAGCTTTCTTTGATTTTAACCACATTGGCAACAAAAAAAGAAATCTCTACAACACTAAAAACAAAAATGATTAAAGCTACAATGGCATGTCCCCATCTTCTGACATTCAATAAATAAAAATTCATTAGGATCGTCGTCATGATCATCGTAATGATAATAGAGAACCCGTATGCGGCTTCCATATGCTCACTCTTTCTAAAGAATAAGCACATTGTAACACAGCCAGCCCATAGTATAAAATTTAAACTAGGAATATAGATTTGACCTTTTTGATCGGTTGGAAATTTCACCGTAACACGAGGCCAGAAATTCAAACTGATGGCTTCGTTGATTAAAGTAAAAGATCCACTAATCAAAGCCTGACTCGCAATAATCGCTGCAACAGTCGCTACACCAATCCCCACAATCAAAAACCAATGTGGCATGATCGCATAAAATGGATTTAAACCATCCATTGGCTCCCCTATATGCTGAATCAACCAAGCCCCTTGGCCCATATAATTCATTACAAGCGCCACTTTAACAAACATCCAACTCACTTGGATGTTCTTTCTACCACAATGGCCTAAGTCACTATACAAAGCCTCCGCACCTGTAGTACAAAGGAAAACAGCACCCAATAACCAAAATCCTTTTGGATAGTTGGTCAAAAGATCGATCGCGTAATAAGGGTTGAAAGATTTTAAAATCTCTACATGCTCTAGTACTTGAAAAAAGCCCAATAAAAAAATCATAGAAAACCAAACCAACATGATGGGGCCAAAAGCAAATCCTACAATCTTGGTACCAAAACGTTGAAAGAAAAAAATCAGTGAAATAATAGCGATCACAATACCTACCGTCAAATTATTTCCTGGAACAATGATTTTTTCTAATCCTTTCACTCCGCCTAAGCCTTCGATAGCCGAAGAAACAGAAATAGGTGGTGTAATCATCCCATCGGCTAACAGCATCGCTGCTCCTATGATGGCTGGAATATAAATCCATTTTACATAACGTCGTATCAATGCAAATAAGGAAAAAATCCCCCCTTCACCACGGTTGTCCGCCCTTAATGTCAGAAAGACATATTTAAATGTCGTCTGCAAAGTCAAAGTCCAAAATACACAGGAGATGGCTCCGTATACCAATTGCTCAGTAATGACTTTGTGGTTAATGATGGACTTGAACACATAAAGTGGAGAAGTACCGATATCGCCGTATATAATACCAAGCGTTACGATTAGACCAGCTACAGAAAGTTTTTGCTGGTGCCCTGAATTTTGTACCATTGATGAATAATCTAGGTAACAAAGTTTATACATTTTCTGTTCTAAAAAAGCAGAATATCAAACTATTTTTAAAATAGTTTTCAAAAGAGAAAAGCTAAGGCTTGTAAGTACCCCATTTTTCTTCCACCGCTTTGAAACGATAATCAAAAATTTGTTGCAGCTGATTTTTAACAAAAAGGACTTGAGCGATATCTCCCAAGAACCCCATAGGGATTTTGTAATGGACAATATCATCCATTTTCACCCCACCTGGCACAGCTTTAAAATGGTGCTGGTGGTGCCACATCGTATACGGACCAAAGCGCTGTTCGTCTACAAAATAAGCCCCTTCCTGAACATGCGTAATTTCTGTCATCCAATACAAAGGGATATTCATCACTGGTTTTACCGTGTATTCAATGATTTGACCTGGATACATTTTTTCACCATGGAACTTGCTGATGATATTGAACCCCATCTTCGCAGGGGTTATTTTAGCCAAATTGGCTGGGCTACTAAAGAAATCCCAGGCTTCTGTTAAAGAAATTGGGATAAATTGCTCGGTGTGGATGGTGTAAACTTTAGACATACTTGATTAACAACGCTTTTGGCATTTTGTTTTATGAAATCGCAACAAAGCCATTAATTTTAACCCATGATTAGTAAAGCAGATCAGCAGTTGGCATTTGAGCAAGTTTACAAAGGTTTAAACGAGGCGCAGAAAAAGGCCGTGGATACCATTGAAGGGCCAGTCATGGTCATTGCAGGGCCTGGAACGGGTAAGACTCAGATCTTAGGTGCTAGGATAGGTAAAATTTTATTAGAGACAGATACGGCGCCAGAAAATATTTTATGTCTAACGTATACCGATGCTGGCGCCATCGCCATGCGTAAAAGATTGATGGATTTTATTGGGACTGCTGCCTATAAAGTGACCATTGCTACTTTCCACTCTTTTTGCAATGACATCATTCAGGACAACTTATCGCTTTTTGAAAAGCCAAGCTTGGATCCGATTTCCGAACTAGAAAAAATTGCTTTACTCAAAGAACTAATCGACCAATTTGACAAAACCAATCCTTTAAAAAGATTTAAGGGGGATGTCTATTACGAGATGAACAACTTAAGTAAGTTGTTTAGTACCATGAAAAAAGAAGGATGGACTGTTGCCTATTTAAATGAACAGATTGATCGATACATTCAAGACATTCCATTTAGAGACGAGTTTGTTTATAAAAGAAAATACAAACAATTTGAAGCAGGTGCGCTTAAGCAAGGGCTTGTAGATGATGCCATAGAGAAAATGGGGAAATTAAAATCGGCAGTTGCCGCTTTTGATCAATACCAGAAGCTGATGAGACAATATGGGCGCTATGATTTTGATGATATGATCAATTGGGTGATTACTGCCTTTAAAGAAAATAAAAATTTACTAGCCCAATACCAAGAACGCTTCTTATATATATTGGTAGATGAGTTCCAAGACACGAGTGGAACTCAGAACGAGCTAGTACAATTGTTGGCAAGTTATTGGGAGCAACCTAATTTATTTGTAGTGGGCGATGACGACCAAAGTATTTTTAGATTTCAGGGGGCCAACGTTGAAAATATGTTGCATTTTCAAATGCAGTTCAAGGAGGACATTGTCAATATTGTATTGGAAAACAATTACCGTTCTACACAACCAATATTAGACGCATCCACACAGGTGATCAACCAAAATCAAGAAAGGTTGATTAATAAGATTAGCGGTTTAACCAAAAATTTAATTGCAGCACTTCCAGAAAATCAACAAATTAATATTGCTCCTGCAATTTTACAATACAATGATCCACAGGAAGAAATGATGGACATTACAGAACGAATTACTGCGCTGATCGCTTCTGGTACTGCGCCTAAAGAGATTGCAGTATTGTACAAAGAACACAAATACGGCACGGAGATTGCACACTTTTTGCAACAAAAAAATATACCTATTTATAGCAGACGAACTGCTAATTTATTTGATCAAATTCTGATCCAACAAATTTTAAAAATACTTGACTATTTAGCCTTTGAGTGGGACCAGCCCAACGAAGGAGCTAACTTATTGTTTGAAATATTGCATTTTAAATGGTGGCAGATATCCCCTATTACCATTGCCACGCTTACAGTTGAAGCCAATCAATTAAAATTCGGGAATAAAGAAAACACTTTTAGAAAAGTATTGGTAGATAAAACGCAAGAAGTACAAACAGATTTATTTTCAAAAGGCGGATTGGAGCAGGTTGCCAAAGCGGTTAAAGTTTTGGAGGACTTGATAGGACAAATTCCCAATGTCACATTGGTCAATTTGATAGAACAGATTTTACAAAAAACAGGCATTATCCAAGCCATCTTAAATAGTGATGACAAAGCCGCTTCATTGGATATGGTAACCTCCTTCTTTGACTTCATTAAAGAAGAAACACATCGTAAGCCAAGTTTAGACCTTAAGGCATTGGTAGACATCTTCCGCTTGATGAAACGTGAAGACATTCGATTGCCTTTGCCAATCACGACAGGATCGGATGCTGGCGTAAATCTACTGACTACCCATAGTAGTAAGGGACTTGAATTTACCCATGTATTTTTAGCTGGCACCAATGCAGCATATTGGGAGAAAAAAAGAACTACCGCAGCAGCGGGCTATAGCTTACCAGACACCGTGTTGAGTAGTTTAGAAAAAGCAGATGACAAAGAAGAATTAAGAAGACTATTTTATGTTGCCATCACAAGAGCAAAGAAAAATTTAACCATCTCCTATAGTAAGTATAAAACAGATGGCAAAGAACTTGAACCAAGTCAATTTTTGATCGAACTGGTCCAAGGAAATGATGGATTGATACAAGAGCAACAAATAGATGCAGCTATCAAAGTCCAGTATAAATTACTCCGACTAGAAAGTACATTAAGACCTGCCATTGCGCAATTGGAAACAGATTTTATCCAACCAAAATTGGACAAATTTGCCATGAATGTAACCGCATTGAACAATTACTTAAAATGTCCTTTACGTTTTTATTACAATAGCTTAATACGTGTGCCCTCTGGAAAATCAGAAGCGACCACTTTTGGATCAGCCATTCACGATGCATTGAATAAACTATTTATCAAAATGCAAAACGCGGGAAATGTATTCCCAGATAAACAAACCTTAGTAGAGGATTTTGAGTTTTATATGAAAAGGCATCGTGAGGCATTTACACAACAAGAATTTAAGGACCGCTTAGATTTAGGTGGGACTGTACTGGTAAACTATTACGACTTTTACGTTCAACAATGGCATAAAATTGTAACCACAGAATATAGAATCAGCAATGTCGTGGTGAATGATATTCCTTTAAAAGGAGCGATTGATAAAATTGAATTCAACGGCAAGGAAGTGGTGGTAATTGATTACAAGACGGGCAATATAGACAATGCAAGAGAACAGCTAAAGGGGCCAAATGAGAAAAATCCAAATGGCGGCGACTACTGGAGGCAGGCTGTTTTTTATAAAATTCTTTTAAAGCATCATCCTAAAAATTGGCAGGTGACTAGTGCTGAATTTGACTTTGTGGAACCAAATAAGAAAAAAGCATTTGAGAAAATTGCAGTCGTCATTTCAGATACAGACATGACTACAGTCAACCAACAAATAAAAATGGTCTGGGAAAAAATTCAACAGAAAGACTTTTATACCGGATGTGGTAAGGAAGATTGTCATTGGTGCAATTTTGTAAAAAACAATGAACTAGCCGTGGCATTACATGAGCTAGAGGAGGAAATTTAACTAAGTTTGCAAAGTATGATCCTATTCAAACGAATACCATTAATGCTATTGAGCTGTTTAGCTGCCTTTTCAATCATTCAAATGGGTGGCTGTGCCAATATTGTACCTCCTTCTGGTGGTCCAAGAGATAGCATCCCACCTTATGCTGTCTATGCCAAGCCAAAAGACTCAAGTACAAATATTGCACCCAAGGAGATTTTGATCAGTTTCAATGAATACATCACCACCAATGCATTGCAGGAGCAATTGATTGTATCCCCTAATATCAAAAACAATCCTCTGGTAGATCAAAGATTGAATATGGTTCGGATTCGTTTATCAGACAGCTTAAACGCGAACACCACTTATAGTCTTCAGTTTGGCAATGCTTTAAGAGATGTCAACGAGGGAAATATTGCTAAAAATTTTACCTACGTTTTTAGCACTGGCGATCATATTGATACAGGAAGCATTTACGGTAAAGTACGAATGGCCGAAACCGGCATAGTAGACAGCACATTAATTGCTGTTTTACATCCTATTGAAAACGATTCTGCTATTTTTAAAGACAAACCAACCTATTACACAAGAGTCAACGGACAAGGCATATTCGAATTCAATTATCTACCTGCCAAAGATTTTAACCTCTATATCGTACCAAATGATTACACCAAACGCTACGATGATTCAACTAAATTATTTGCCTTTTTAAGCCAGCCTGTAAATGCAGCGCAAACTAAGGACAGTATTCAATTGTACGCGTTTGAAGCAGCCCCTAAAAAAGAGAAAAAAACAGCAGGTCTCATCGGTGCGAAAAATGCTAAAAAGCAATCCCCTGTGTTAAAATACACCAGTAATTTAGAAGGTAAAGAAAAAGATATACTTAGTGCTTTGATACTTAATTTCGAAACGCCGATTCGATTGAATGATAGTTTTCAAATTCAAATCACAGATACCAATTTTGTAAAACAAGATGGCATTTCCGTTGCAGTGCTTGCAAAAAATAAGCAACAAGTTGAAATTGGTTTTCCTTGGGAAGAAAATACGGCCTATCAATTCATCCTGCCGCAAAAATCGATACAAGATAGCCTCTCTAATTTTTTAGTAAAAGCCGATACCATAAGATTTAGTACCAAACCAGCATCCAATTATGGAACTGCCATTTTAAGAATCAATGGCTTTCAACAATTTGAGCACCCTGTTTTGTTATTGACTCAGGATCAAAAAGTAAAATTTAGCTTCCCAATCACTCAGAATGTTTTACGTATACCCTTATTGCCCCCTGGAGATTACCAATTAAAATTATTGACTGATGTCAATCAGAATGGACGCTGGGATACAGGTAAATTCATTGGTAGCAAGCTGCAGCCAGAGTTGGTGCGTAACTTAAATTTGATTTTAAATATCAGGTCTAATTGGGATAATGAAATGAACCTCATTTTAAAACCCTAATTTTGCATTTTACAATTGTATGCAACTACCTTCTTCCTTACTTGAAAACGCTGTAGCAGAATTTTCCAAACTTCCGGGTATTGGTAAAAAAACTGCATTGCGTTTGGTGTTGCATTTGCTAAAACAAGAGGTCTCTACTACCATTCAGTTTAGTGAAGCATTGGTTAGAATGCGAAAGGAGATTCAATTTTGTAAAAATTGTTTCAATATAAGTGATGGGCCCATCTGTTCTATCTGTGCCAATGCATCCAGATCCAAAGAAACCATTTGTGTGGTGGAAAATATAAGAGATGTGATTGCCATTGAAAATACCAGCCAATACCACGGTACTTATCATGTATTGGGCGGGATCATTTCTCCATTAGACGGTATTGGGCCAGAACAACTCACTATTGAATCCTTGATGGAACGTATCCAAAAAGACCATGTCACAGAATTGATTTTTGCTTTAAATCCAACCATTCAAGGCGATACTACGATCTATTATATCCAAAAGAAAATGGCAGGCTACCCATACAAAGTGACCACGATTGCAAGAGGCATCGCTTTTGGAGGGGAATTGGAATATGCCGATGAAATGACCTTGGGCAAGAGTATATCCAATCGTCAACCCATCCAACAATATATTAAGTAATTTGTTATTCAAAGGAGTCATAGTGGAACAGGATATCCCCCCCTGTTGGAGCCCTGTTGAATGAAATATTTGGCTATTTAAATGAAAGAACTTAATTTTAATGTTTAAACATTGATTTATGAAAACAAGAATGATCGCCCTATTGGTAGCCTGTTTCGTCCTTTTACAAGTGCAAGCACAGAAAGTATATAGTACTAAATCGGCCACAGTTAGATTCGTTGCTGTGGATGACAATGACATAGATGCAACCAATAAAAAAGCAGTTAGTCGTCTAGAAACCAATGGCAAATTGAGCTTCATCATGCTGATGAAGGACTTCAGTTTTGACATGGAGACGATGCAAGAACATTTTAATGAGGAATACGTCGAATCAGATAAATTCCCTCGTGGTTTTTTCAATGGACAAATTACCAATATCAAATCTGTCAATTTTGCTAAAGACGGCAAATATCCAGTCATTGTGAAAGGCAATATGCAGGTACATGGCGTCAATAAAGCGATCCAGACAAATGGCGTGATAGAAATTATAAAAGGATTGCCAAAGGCTAGTGCTAAGTTTACAGTCACCCTAAAAGATTTTGGTATTGGTGGGGTTCTCATTAAAATGGTAGCAGATAAAGTGGATATAGAAGTGACGGCTAGCTTCCAATAGCAGCCATATCCAATGGCTTTATTTTGGCCATCATTCATTTGTATCCTATCTTCGCTGCGCAACAGCAGGAGGATTTGTTTATTGTTCAACCTGCCATCCGAAAGGAGAAAAGAACTAATAAACGGTACACTTATCGCCCCCCTACTTCTTTTCCTATTGGATGCTGCATAAAATTTAATGTAGTATTATGTCAATTAAAGAAGCTTTACAAGAACGAATTTTAGTGATCGATGGCGCCATGGGTACCATGATTCAACGTCATAAGTTAACGGAAGAAGATTACCGTGGAACCAGATTTGCGAATTGGCATTCAGATGTCAAAGGCAACAATGACCTTTTATGTATCACCCAGCCTGATATCATAACTGGCATCCATTTACAATACTTAGAAGCAGGTGCAGATATTATCGAAACCAACACCTTCAGTAGCACATCGATTGCTATGGCAGACTATGATATGCAAGAACTTGCTTACGAACTCAATGTAGCTGCAGCAAAATGTGTACAAAATGCCATCCAACAATACAAAGCAAAAAATCCCAATAGCACTGAAAAATTCATTGCAGGATCTATAGGGCCATTGAATAAAACATTAAGTCTTTCTCCTGACGTGAACAATCCAGGATATCGCGCCGTTACATTTGACGAAGTCGTAATCGCTTATACAGAGCAGATTCGTGGATTGGTTGACGGTGGTGTAGACGTATTATTGGTTGAAACCATCTTTGATACCTTAAATGCCAAAGCGGCCATCTTTGCTATCAAAGAATATTTCAGAAGTATAGGACAACCAGAATTACCGATCATGATTAGTGGTACCATTACGGATGCATCTGGTAGAACATTAAGTGGACAAACATTAGAAGCGTTTTATACGTCGGTAGCACACGCCAAACCTTTGAGTGTGGGATTGAACTGCGCATTAGGTGCACAAGAAATGCGTGCACATATCGAGGAACTTTCACAAATTGCCACTTGTTACACATCGGCATATCCCAATGCTGGATTGCCCAATGCCATGGGTGAATATGACGAAGCACCGCATCAAACTGCACACTTTATTGAGGAATGGGCGAAAAATAAATTTGTAAATATTGTTGGAGGATGTTGTGGTACGACCCCAGATCATATCAAACATATGGCGGACAATGTACGCACCATTCAGCCAAGAAATTTACCCATTGTAGATAAAACTATTTAAGATTATGAGCGATCAACCAATACATATTAAGCCTTTTTTAAGATTAGCAGGATTAGAGCCTTTAGTGATTCGTCCAGAAACCAATTTTGTGAACGTTGGAGAAAGAACCAATGTCACAGGATCTAAAAAGTTTGCCCGTTTAATTAAGGAAAATAAATATGAAGAAGCCTTGTCTGTTGCACGTCAACAAGTAGAAAATGGCGCTCAGATTATTGACGTCAATATGGACGACGCTTTGCTAGAGGGCGTCAAAGCGATGACCACCTATTTGAATTTATTGCAGAGCGAACCAGACATTGCAAAAATTCCCGTCATGATTGATAGTTCTAAATTTGAAATCATAGAGGCAGGATTGAAATGTGTACAGGGAAAATGTATTGTGAACTCCATTTCTATGAAAGAAGGAGAAGCCAAGTTCATAGAGCAAGCGCATATCTGCAAGGCGTATGGCGCTGCTGTGATTGTTATGGCCTTTGACGAAGTGGGACAAGCGGATACCGAAGCAAGGAAGGTTGAAATTTGCTCACGCGCCTACAAAATATTAGTAGAACAGGTTGGCTTTGATCCAGAAGACATCATTTTCGACCCCAATATTTTTGCAGTTGCCACAGGTATCGAAGAGCATAATAATTATGCAGTAGATTTCATAAATGCAACAAGAGAAATTAAAGCAAGGATGCCATTGGCAAAAGTGAGTGGTGGTGTATCGAATGTGTCTTTTTCATTTAGAGGAAACGATGCAGTAAGAGAAGCAATCCATGCTGTGTTTTTATACCATGCAGTGCAAGCAGGAATGGATATGGGTATTGTCAATGCAGGTCAATTGATTGTATTTGATGAGATTGAACCTGAATTAAAGCGACTTTGTGAGGATGTGATCTTGAATCAAAACAATGATGAGAACCAAGCTACCGAAGCATTGATTCAATATGCAGATGCATTAAAAGCAAAAGGCGAAGATGCCGGACAAGTTGCAGATGCCAATAGTAAAAAACTAGCATGGAGGTCTGGCACTGTCCAAGAAAGATTAGCGCATTCATTGATCAATGGGATTACCGATTTCATAGATGCAGATACAGAAGAAGCAAGATTACAATATAGTGCTCCATTAGAAGTGATCGAAGGACCATTGATGGCAGGTATGAATCAAGTAGGTGATTTATTTGGTGCGGGTAAAATGTTCTTACCGCAAGTGGTGAAAAGTGCAAGGGTAATGAAAAAGAGCGTGGCTGTATTGACGCCGTTTATCGAAGCTGAAAAAGAAAGATTAAAAAATGCATCCGCAGATCCGAATGGTCAAACAAAAGGACCTGCTAAAATATTATTGGCCACTGTAAAAGGTGATGTACATGATATTGGGAAAAATATAGTAGGTGTTGTATTGGGCTGTAATGGATATGAAATCATAGATATCGGTGTGATGGTTCCTGCAGATAAGATTCTTGCAGAAGCAGAAAAACACCAAGTAGATATCATTGGATTAAGTGGATTGATTACCCCATCGCTTGACGAGATGGTCTACATCGCCAAGGAAATGAAACGTCGTGGCATGAACATTCCATTGATGATTGGAGGAGCAACGACTTCTAGAATGCATACTGCGGTTAAAATAGCACCAGAATACAATGATGGTGTAATTCATGTACTAGATGCATCGAGAAGTGTCACAGTTGCTGGCTCTTTATTGAATAAAGAAGCAAAAGGTCCTTTCTTAGCAGAACTTGAAAAAGCATACACGCAATTAAAATCTGACTTTGACAATAAAAAAACAGTAAAACAAAGTATTCCTTATTTAACTGCACTAGAAAATAAAGTAGCAATTGATTGGAGTGGATTTGAAGCCACTACGCCAAGTTTTACTGGTAATAAAGCCATTGAAATTACAGATCTTTCCGTTCTAGTGGATTATATCGACTGGAAACCTTTCTTTATTGCATGGGAGTTACATGGTAATTTCCCAGCCATTTTAACAGACCAAGTGGTAGGTGAAGTCGCTAGCAAGCTTTATCAGGATGCACAAGATTTATTGCAAAAGATTATTGCAGAAAATTGGTTAACTGCAAAAGCTGCAGTTGGTTTTTGGCCAGCAAAATCTGTTGAAGACGATGTGATTGTGACGGATGGAACAAATGAGGTGGACTTGCATTTCCTAAGACAACAAGCTAAAAAAGCAGCAGGCCAACCGAACTTTTCATTAGCAGATTTTATTTGCCCTGCCACTGAAAATAAAGCAGATTATATTGGTGCATTTGCAGTGACCATTCATGGGATCGAAAAACACATCAAAGCCTTTGAAGCCAATTTAGACGACTACAATAAAATTATCTTACAAGCATTGGCAGATCGTTTAGCGGAGGCCTTTGCTGAATACTTACATGCAAAAACCAGGAGAGAATTTTGGGGCTATGCCAAAGATGAGCAGCTAGATAACGAGGCCTTGATACAAGAAAATTATATAGGCATTCGTCCAGCACCAGGCTATCCTGCTTGTCCAGACCATACAGAAAAATACAGCTTATTTAACTTACTGAACGCGGAGCAACACACCGGCATCAGCTTAACTGAAAGTTTAGCCATGTATCCAGCATCAAGTGTGTGCGGATGGTATTTTGCACATCCTCAGAGTCAGTATTTTGGTTTAGGAAAAATTCAGCAAGATCAAGTGGTAGATTATACAAAAAGGAAAAAACAAACTTTAGAATATATCACTAAGTGGTTACAGCCAGTGATTGACTAAACCTTTTCAAATAACCACCAGAAGCGCTTTCTAGGTTTTACGACATAGTTTCTGCGAACATACTTGCTAATGTGTTCGATGGCCTCGTCACAATTATCCGTGAATAAGATAAAGTCTTTATCTTCTGGAGAAATGGTACCTGCCTCGATCATATGATCCATCCAATGCATAAAAGGCTCGTGATAGTCCTTGCCCATCACTACAATTGGAAAATCATTGATTACTTTAGTTTGCGCTAAAGTAAGGGTTTCAAAAAATTCATCCTGGGTACCAAAGCCACCTGGCATAATCACAAAAGCATAAGAATACTTAACCAACAACACTTTTCTGATAAAGAAAAAGCTAAACGTAATCGACTTTTGAACAAATGGATTTGGCTCTTGCTCAAACGGTAATTTAATATTACATCCTATCGATTTCCCCCCGTTTTCAAATGCCCCTCGATTGGCTGCTTCCATAATACCAGGTCCACCTCCAGTCATGGTCACGAAACCTAGTTCCGCAATTTTTTGACCCATTTTTCTAGCTTGTTCATAGTAAGGATGATCTTCTTTGAATCTAGCAGAACCAAATACGGTAATACAAGGTCCAATAAAATGCAACGCTCTAAAGCCCCTGATGAATTCAAAGAAGATTTGAAGCGCAAATTTAAACTCATTGATCCTTGGCTTTGGACCATCTAATTCAAAATGTTTTAGCGCGGGAATAATCCTACGTTTATGTGCCGACTTAGTGGATGTTTGCATAAGAATAATGAACTTTTAACGTATATGAAGTTATATAAAATAGGTATTAAACGCCTAAATCAACTAAATTTGACTACTCAATTTGAACCTGCTAAATGAAAAACAGTTTTTACTTTTTAAGTTTACTATGCGCGCAATGCCTTTGTCTAGCTACATTTGGTCAGTCTAAAAAAGTTGTATTTGAACAAGTTCAAATGTACTCAAGTATTCGTCCAGAAGGAAAATATTGGCACCCCTCCGCAACACAAGTTCAGGCTTTTACAAATATATTGGATTCTGCACTTTTTACACCTTTGCAACTTCAAACTGATATAAGCTTTCCAACTAGCGTTAAAATTTTAACCAAATCAAATCAAATTGGGAAGCTAGTCATCGATTGGAGTAAAAGCAACTCATCCCCTTTTCATGCCTATTTAGAAATTTACGAATTGCAGCCAGAACAAACTTTCGGCAATGCAATGGTCAATATCGTTATACCCAAAAAAGACAGTATTCAATCCACTTGGTTTTTAACCTGTACGATCTTAGATGAAAATAAAACACCTGTTTTTCAAAAGACGATCTTAATGGGCATGATTCCGATTGCTAGCCAAGGGATTGGTTATCCTATCAATGTACCTATCACTACCCCTAAAAGTTTATTCAAAGCCTTGCAATCTGGTATCAGCTATTTTAACAAAGAAGGAGAAGATTTAGAATACATAGAGGCTAAAGTGCCAATCAGTTTTGCTACAGATAATTTCACCATGCCGTTATTACAAGCTAAGCCAAGAATTCCTGTGGATACAAGCAAAGGCTTTATTCAGTTTACGCAAAATAATACTCGGGTTTTTCTTAGGACGCCTAGTGCCATCATGCAAAAAATAGACACAAAAGACAAAACGATTAGAAATCCTTTTTATACTATTTTACCTGAGATCAAAAAAAGAACAAGCACTTTATTCAAAGAATATTATCAAGCTATACAGCCTTTAAGGAACGTTAGTGAAAATAAAGATTATACACTGGAGACCTATCTTGAATTTAACCCAATGATTGATCCCGAATTACGCGCAACGCCTCCAATCAGATTTCTGCCAGACAGTTTACATAAAATATATGCCGACACTACTTTAATCGGAAAATTTAAGGTGATTGAGCAGCCCTCTAATCCAGGATGGATGTACAATTCAAACGAAATTTATAACGGTTATGATTCTACTTCACGTTATAAATTAAATAGCAACTATCCAAAAGGGGTTGTCTTATTATCAAAATCAATCGAAGGAACTATCGGGAAGGATGCCTTTAAAATTATTTTTAACAATGATATTGACGTTAAAATAATTTACTTGAACAATGTTGCAATCATGGCCACTCAAGGAAGAAACAAACCCAATTATATTATCCCAATACAACAGGTGGAGCAACCATCCATCTCTTCCCTTTTACTGTTGATGGCGTATAGTGAAATTTTTCAATCTCCAAATTAAGCATCCATGCGTGTAGTGAGTTATAATGTGAATGGTATTAGAGCCGCCATAAAAAAGGGTTTGATAGAATGGCTAAAAGAATACCCAGTCGATATTTTGTGTGTGCAAGAAACAAAAGCGAGTAGCACCGATATTGACTTAAGTCTTTTTACCGATTTAGGATACCATATCGCTTGGTACCCTGCAGAAAAAAAGGGGTATAGTGGTGTGGCTGTATTTAGCAAAGAAAAACCTAGTCTTGTCGTACACGGCAATGGTCATGGCATGAGCGATGCAGAGGGAAGGGTGATTAGAGTTGATTTTGGAGACCTTACAATTATCAATGCCTACTTCCCATCTGGAACAAGTGGGGACCTTAGACAAGCCTATAAATACCAATGGCTAGAGGATTTTTATAGTTGGGTAGAAAACTTAAGAAAAGAAAGACCGAATATCATTGTAGCAGGAGATTATAATATTGCGCACAAAGAAATAGATATTCACGATCCTAAAGGCAATAAAAAATCATCTGGATTTTTGCCCGAAGAAAGGGCTTGGATGGATCAGTTTCTTGCAAACCACTGGGTGGATAGTTTTAGACAAATTCATGAAGACACCATTGGTGCTTATTCTTGGTGGAGTCAAAGATTTCCCACTGTTAGATTGCAAAACAAAGGTTGGAGAATTGATTATCTTTGTACCACCAAGACATTGGCCACTAAAATTAAAGACGCCTTTATCCTTCCTGATGTAAAACATAGTGACCATTGCCCTATTGTTGTAGATTTAAAAAAATAAATCCATGTTCGTATCCAATATTAGTTTTCAAGTAGACCCTGCCATTGAATCAGCCTGGCTAGACTGGGTGAAGCAAAGCTTTATACCCAACTGTCTTGCTACAGACTGTTTTTTGGAACATCAACTCTATCAATTAGACCTTGCGGCAGATCAACCTCCCACCTATACCCTTCAATTATTTAGTAAAAGGGCAGAACAATTGGCCGAATTTCAGGAAAAACACGCAGAAACACTCCTTTTTAGCGTCACCGAACGATGGGGAGAGCAGTGTTTTCACTTTAACACAAGCATGAAAATTGTGAATTGATTGTGGATACCTGATGTCCCAAAACTCAATACTGGCTTCGTTTTAAATTTTTAAACCGCTGTAACTCAATGCTGTAGGGCATTCTAGAAACGCAACCTGAAAATAGCCCCTAAATTGAAATGTTGTATTTGGGCGGAAAACCTTACTATTTAAGGGTTTTAGTGGAAAAATAAAAATTAAAAAAAACAGTAAAATATTTTTTCGTTTCACAAAACCCAATAAATTTGTCCTATCGTTTAAAACTATAAAAAACACATCTATGAACAAAGCAGAATTGATCGCACACATCGCTGACGCAGTTGATTGTCCAAAAACACAAGCTAACGCAGCTTTAGACGCTTTTATCGAA
>CALPLN020000024.1 GCA_943324415.2 Sediminibacterium ginsengisoli
AATAATGATTTTATTTGTTCGTTCATAATTTTTATTTTAATAATTTTGAAATTTCATTTAGTGTTTCATTATCATCATTATAAATCCACCTTAAATCATTTACTAACTCATTTACACTAAATCTCATAATCCATAATTTTAAAAGGTTAGAAGATGAAATGTATCCGAAATGATTTCTTATATCATCAATTGAGTTTAATTTAAAATTTGATTGATTTAAATTATTTGAAAACAAATGTTTATCTTTTTCCAATTCGTCCTCATAAATTTCAATCTCAATTTCACATCTTCTAATGAGATTTTCGTTTATAACCATATTATCTATCAAATCTTCAATTTCACTACTATAATCTTCATTTAAATCATTTTCATAATCCCAAATTTGATTCTGAAGTAGATTGTTCTCTCTTTCATAATTTTCAATCATATCTTTTTCTTGACGAATGTTTTTTTCAATTAATTCCTTTTTTTCTAAATTGTTTTTTGTCATTGTTATTGGTTGTTAAGGAAACCACCCTTTGTTTAATTTATTCCTAACTCTTATTAAAGGTGTTTAGGATTTTACCTACTTTCCCCACTCAAATAAATCATCAGATATATGGTTTTAGATTCTTTTACTCTCTGATGATTCTAATCACTTAACCAACCAAACCAAGGGATGTGATTAGGATTTTAATGTTGGTTTTTCTCATTACATAAAATTTATTCTACCCCCATTGATTTTCTGAATAATTATTTACATTAGTTACCATTTTCATTATCCAATAACCTAAAAATTGTAATGAAACTCTCTCACTATCTGAATCCCAACCGTATTCATCTATATCACCTTTACTATTTCTAAAGGTTACAACTTCTGAATCCCAAATAAGTGTAGTTCTGAAACCATAATCCAATTTTTCAGTTTTCCAACTGATGGTTGTAAGATAATCGTCAATTAAGACAACTTTTTTTGATAAATCAATTCCAATTTTCATTGGTTTTACATTAATTTCTGTAAGTACTTTTTCCATTTTTATTTTTGTTTTAATTGTTTATAAATCAATACCTTTTTTTAATTTAATTTCTCTGAATATGTTACCAATATCACTTAAATCAAATGGTGATTTTAATTTAATTAATGATACTAATCTGAATTCATATCTAACTTCTTCATAAAGATTGAATCCACTAAAGATTGGGTTACTACTCTCATCCCAAATTAAATTGAATTGAGTTGTTTCACCATTTTTCCAAATGTTGAAACTTGGTTTACCTTTAGGTTCGTAATAATGAAACTCATAGATGTTTTTGTTGAACGATAATGTAAATGTTTCCATTTTTTTATTTGTTTACTAATTAAGATTGAATATCCCAAGTGATACCAGGATGTGATTTAAATACATTCACTGTTTTTTGAAAATCTTCAATCTTCTTCTTTGATAACTCAATATGAGATTGTAAGTTTCTTACCTGAACCTCATTATCCTGAAGAAATCGTTTCTCTTTTTCTAAGAGAAACTCAACATTTGAAATCACTAATGTGTACATCTCCTTTGATGTGTACTTTAAATCCTTACTCATAATTTGTTGTTTTTACCGTAGTTTACCATCTACCTTTTTTATTAATTAAACTCATATTTCAACATTATATCACTCTCACTCCCTCCCTATACAATATTGTAAAAAGATATAGTGTAGATTCCCACTTTATAATTTTACCTCTATACTAAATCTCATTTTCCTACCATATTTAAAGAACTATCATACCCTCTCTATTACATAGTTACGAGATGATATAGTGTAGATTATAACATTATTATTTTACCACTATACTAAATCTCTGATTCCTTACTTATTTAAAGAACTCTAATACCCTCTCAATACGTAGTTACGAGATGATATAGTGTAGAATTTCATATATTTGAATTACCACGATACACATTAATATGAAGAAAAGAAATCTACCTACAGGAATTAATCGGAAAAGATGGATAGAAAGATTAAGTGATGAGGATTATAATAACCTCCCCAAAGAAGACCAGGATAATCTAAAACGATTTCAGAACTATTCAAGTCAGAGGGAACAAAAAACAAAAACCTTAAATGAACTTAAAGAAGAAATAAAAAAATTAAAAGAGGAGATATTTGATTTAGATGGACTTGAGGAAAGTAATTTCATAAAAGTTCAACATCTACATAACATTATGGGATGTAGGATTGAAATTACTCGTCAGAAAAAAACTCCTAAATCAATTAAAGTAACTCATTCCTATGGGGGTGTATGGTCTGGTGATTTTAGTAAAGGGAATGTATCAGGTGTATTACATAGTGATTTTAATAAAAGAAAGACTTATGATGGAAAGAAGTTAAAAGAAAGTTTTATCTATCATGGTAAAATCATTTCTAAAAATCTGAGTAAACCGAAGTCATGTTACTTCCAAAATGAAGAAGGTATATTTTCTACAATCAAAGAATTAAAAGGTATTGATTTATCTAATAGTAAGAATCCATTAAAAGATGTAAAGAACCAATTAATACCCTCTTATAAAGATTATATTATGACCTTAATGAGGGAAATGGGTATGAAAAAATTTGAAAACCATAAAGTTAAATTCTCGGACTTTAAAGAATGGTACAAAAAGAACAAAAAGTGATTTAGAACTAATATTATGATTTGAGAAATAACAAGTTCAATTTAAGATTGGTTTCCCATGACAATATGACACCAAAAGGATAATTTTCACTATTTTTGTCTATAATATAAAGAGTTAGGTGGGTGGAATTAAATATTTAGAAAGTTCAACCCATCTTTCACACCAAAAACAACGAATCAATACTGTAATTAGAGGAAAATAATGAATAAAACCGAAAATACTACCCTTTTTTCCACCCATAAAAATCCATACGAATTTAATGGAGAAGCTATTGATTATCAATTAGTTAATGAAAATATTAAGTACGATAAGTACTTCTATGTAGAGAGTTATGGCTGTGCAATGAACTTTGCAGACAGTGAAGTGGTTGCCTCTATATTAGAACAAAATGGCTTTGGAGGCACTAAAAACATTGAAATTGCTGATTTAATCTTAATCAATACCTGTTCTATTCGCGAAAAAGCTGAATTAACCATCCGTAAGCGATTGACTGAATTTAGAAGATTGAAACAAGCCAACCCAGGATTACTGGTTGGAGTGTTAGGATGCATGGCAGAAAGATTAAAAGCACAATTACTAGAAGAAGAAAAATTGGTTGACTTAGTTGTTGGCCCCGATGCTTATAGAACCCTACCCGATTTAATTGCAGATGCAGGAACTGGACAAAAAGCGGTGAATGTATTATTAAGTAGAGACGAAACCTATGGGGATATCGCACCGGTTAGACTTGACAACAATGGCATAAGTGCTTTTGTGTCCATCATGCGTGGATGTAATAATATGTGTAGTTTCTGTGTCGTCCCATTCACAAGAGGCCGAGAGCGCAGTAGAGATGCCTTTTCTATATTAGCAGAATGTAAAGATTTGGTTGAAAAAGGCTACAAGGAAGTCGTATTATTAGGTCAAAATGTAGATAGTTATTACTGGAATAACCCAGAAACGAATACCACAACTACTTTTGCGATGTTGCTGGAACAAGTGGCTCAAATTAACCCAAGCCTTCGTGTTCGTTTTAGCACTTCTCATCCAAAAGACATTACAGATGAGGTGTTGCATATTATTGCTTCATATGATAATATTTGCAAAAACATCCATCTACCGGTACAAAGTGGCAGTACAAGAATGTTGCAATTAATGAACAGAACATATACTAGAGAATGGTATATGGCAAAAATTGACCGCATCCGTGAGTTGTTGCCTACTTGCAGTATTTCTTCTGACATCATTGCTGGATTTTGCACAGAAACGGAGGATGACCATCAAGATACCATTAGCCTAATGCAGTATGCCAATTATGATTTGAGCTACATGTACTATTATTCTGAACGCCCTGGAACATTGGCTGCTAGAAGATATGAAGACGATATTGATTTAGCCACTAAAAAAAGAAGGTTACAAGAAATTGTAGACATACAGTGGACTTTGTCCAATGAAAGTAATAAGCGTGATGTGGGCGGCGTTTTTGAAGTGTTGATAGAAGGCAATAGTAAAAGAAACGAAGCTGAATGGATGGGACGTAGTAGTCAAAATAAAGTTGTTGTTTTTCCGAAAGGAGATTTCAAAAATAAAAAAGGAGACTACGTAAAAGTCAAGATTCACAATTTTACAAAAGGGACTTTATTAGGAGATATCATTTTATAAATTAATGCCATGGATTTACAATCATTAAAAAACAGATTCAGTATCATTGGCAACACGCCCCTACTGAATCATGCTTTAAATACTGCAGAGCAAGTTGCTGCAACAGATTTGACAGTCCTCATTGTGGGAGAAAGTGGTGTTGGTAAAGAAGTCTTTTCACAAATCATTCATAGCCTATCCTCAAGAAAACACAATCCATTTATCGCAGTAAACTGTGGTGCGATTCCCGAAGGCACAATCGATTCAGAATTATTTGGACATGAAAAAGGTTCATTCACTGGCGCAGTTGATAGTCGTAAAGGTTATTTTGAAACGGTGAATGGTGGGACTATCTTCTTGGATGAAATTGGCGAAATGCCATTGGGTACACAAGCAAGATTGTTGCGTGTATTGGAGACAGGCGAATTCATTCGTGTAGGTTCATCCAAAGTACAAAAGACAGATGTGCGTGTGATCGCTGCAACGAACAGAGAGTTGATAGAATTCACACAAAAAGGAAGATTCAGAGAAGATCTTTATTATAGATTGAATACAGTTCCAATTCGTGTCCCCTCTCTAAGAGACCGCAAAGAGGATATTCCATTGCTTTTCAGAAAATTCGTGGTGGATTTTGCTGAAAAATATAAAACAAAACCTATTTATTTAGACGAGGAAGCGAGAGGACTATTAACAGAATATGGTTGGCCAGGCAATGTTCGTGAATTGAAAAATATTGCTGAACAAATTTCCGTATTGAGTAAAAACGACCATATCAATGCAGTACAATTGAATGAGTTTCTACCAAAACATACCGCACACAATATGCCTATGCTAACTGGGAATGCCCCTGTCGGGGAGTTTGCCAACGAACGTGAAATTTTGTATAAACTCTTCTTTGACATGAAAAAAGATGTCAACGAGTTGAAAAAAATGTTTTTGGAAATTTTGCAGAATCCAAGTTTATCTGGTCAAGCGGCACATTTTACTAAAGAAGCCCTTATCAATGAACTAAAGGAAGACATCAGTCCTTCAATCACTCCAGTATCCAATGTGACCATGCCTGCAGCTGCAATGCAATTGCCGCATCACCAACCAGTCATCATTGACAATGACTTACAGAATCATTATGAAATAGAAGAGTCTTTAAATATCATGGATAAGGAAAAAGAACTAATTTTAAAGGCACTTAAAAAACATAGAGGTCGTCGTAAAGATGCATCTACCGACTTAGGAATAAGCGAAAGAACATTGTACAGAAAAATTAAAGAATACGACATTGAAGAATAAATTGCACTTACTTAGCTGCCTCCTACTATTGAACTTACTAAGTTCATGTGGTGTATATAGTTTCAAGGATGCTATGATCCCAGACAATGTCAAGACCGTCAAGATTGGCTTTATTGACAACAGAGCTAGATATGTCAATCCACAACTAGCTCCAATGTTGACAGATAAAATTTTGCAAAAAATTATTGGTCAAACTAAATTAACAAGAACCAATAGCGACGATGCACATTATCAAATTTTCGCGACCATCACCAATTATGATCCTTCTCAAACAGTGGGTGTAAGTGGTCAAGAAGCTGCAAGTAACAGATTGACTGTTACCGTACATGTGGTTTTAAAAAAGACATTGGAAAATAAGGAACTTGAATTTGATGTCTCCCGTAATTTTGACTTCTCAGCCAATCTTACTTTGAATCAAGCGGAGAGTCAATTAATGGATGAAATAATACGAAGTATAACGGATGATATTTTTAATCAAATTTTTTCAAACTGGTAAAGCATGAGTGCATTAGCGATCAACGATATAGTTAAACAATGGACGGGACATGCTTCATTAGAAGCCATTGAAACGGATACACTGGAAAAGTATGCTTTGGAACATCCCTATGCCCCATCTCTTCAGTTCCTTTTAGCAAAGAAGTACCAAATGATTGCTTCTCCTCTTTTGGAGGCTCAGTTAATTAAAACAACTGCTTTTTTGCCTTCAAGTCTTCATTTACATTGTTTAATGAACCAAGTAGCGCAAACCGAAGCGAATGCGCCAGCAGATGCTAAATTGAATAGCTTACTAAACGAACAACTGGCCCAATTTAAGGAGCAAGTTGACGCTTCTGCCGCTTTGGACTATGAGAAAGAAACGACTCCAAGCCTACAAAAAGACTACTTTGCCGCTCAAGGCATCGAATTAGACCTTTCTAAGCTACCTCAAGATAAGTTTACCCAACAGCTCAGAAGTTTTACTGCCTGGCTTAAAGTGATTAAAAACAAGGATGGCGTAGATCAACAGGAGCAGATTGCCTCATTAGGAGCAGATCAGGAGCAAATAATCACTCAAATTGCCGAAAAAGCCAATGTTCCGGCCGATATTCTAACCGAATCCATGGCTGAAATATGGGAAAAACAAGGTAATTTAAAGAAAGCCATTGCGACTTATGAAAAATTAAGTTTTATTTTTCCTGAAAAATCCGTTTATTTTGCATCCCGTATAGCACATTTAAAAAAATAGCAAATGATAACATTCTTTTTAATATTAATCGTAGTAGCCTGTGTAGCTTTAGGATTTATGGTTTTAATTCAAAATCCAAAAGGTGGTGGATTGAACGCCAATGTAGGTG
This sequence comes from Sediminibacterium ginsengisoli, assembly GCA_943324415.2. Classification (GTDB taxonomy): domain Bacteria; phylum Bacteroidota; class Bacteroidia; order Chitinophagales; family Chitinophagaceae; genus Sediminibacterium; species Sediminibacterium ginsengisoli_C. Next base: position 6,878 of record CALPLN020000024.1, read on the forward strand.
GACTGAGTAATAATTTCATGGGCGTAAAGCAAACAACAGATGTACTTGAAAAAGGCACATGGATCTTTGCTTCTCTAATTGCAGTTTTAGCCATCACATCTACCCTTTTCTTAAGTGGCAATTCAACCAACGGAAATAGTGTATTAGATAAAGTAAATACCTCTACTACAACTAGTCCAGCAACTCAAGTAGCACCGCCACCCCCACCAGTAGCTGCTGATACAAACAAGAAGTAATTCAAGTAGAATGTAAACACATTCTGTTAAAATAGTATTTTTCCCCACCATCCAAATGGTGGGGATTTTTATTGTATTTTAGTACAAAGCATTCTTTAAATTAGACCCTACGCAAAGTGAAAAAATTACTACTCAGTTTATTCTTCGCCCTTTTTATCTACCTCGCTTATTCTGTGTTTGTCAACAGCACCCATTTTGAAAAAGCAGCATCCAGCTTTAATTATACCAAAGGTGTAGGTGGTATAGATGCTTTAGCAGACACATTGATGGCTAAAAAAATGATCAGAGAGCCTTGGTCCTTTAAATTGATTGCTTCCTTCTTAAAAGTAGAGGAAAAAATGAAATCGGGCCGTTTTATGGTCAAGCGAAATACAAGCTTATTGAATCTGGTTCGTATGCTTAGAAACAATCGACAAGCTACCGTGAAATTGGTATTGAATAAAGTGCGTACAAAAGGGGAATTGGCGAAATTGATTGCCTACGAATTTGAAAAAGACTCCACTTCAGTCATGCAATTTTTAAGCAGCAATGATTCATTACAAGCTTTCAATACAGATACCACACAATTATTCACGCTGCTTATTACCAATACCTACGAATTTTATTGGAGTAGTTCTATGACGCAAATTCTAGGCAAATTACAAAAGGAACAAATTCATTTTTGGAGTGACAACAATCGAATTCAAAAAGCCGTTGAAAAAGGAATGACTCAAAATGAAGTGTACACATTGGCGTCAATTGTTGAAGAGGAAACCAATTACGACTCCGATAAATCATTGATTGCAAGCGTTTACCAAAATAGGTTAAAAAAGCAAATGCCACTTCAGGCTTGTCCAACTATTAAGTATGCCATGCAAGATTTTACCATCACACGTATTTATGAAAAGTATTTAACCAATCCCTCTCCATACAATACCTACCGTGTGAAAGGTCTTCCTCCTGGACCTATTTGCACCCCAGCAGCCAAAACCATTGACTTAGTTTTGAATGCGCCAAAAACGGATTATATTTACTTTGTTGCCAAGGCAGATTTTAGTGGATACCATCATTTTAGTAACAATTATGCAGAACATGATCGTTATGCCAAAGAATACCAGAAAAAATTAGACGAATACCAAGCTAGAAAAGCGAAAGCGAAAGAATAAAAATTTGAAAGAAATACTAAAATACCTACTTACGCCCGTATTATTTGCAAAGCGAAAAGCAAAGCGCATAATTGTGCCTGGATTTGAGCAGGTTAACTTATTTCAGCTCTTGCAATTTCTTTTCAAACAGCTAAATACCATTGGACTCTATGATCGAGCATCCGCTATTTCATTTAATTTAATCATGGCCTTACCTGCAGGATTCTTATTTCTATTCTCCATCATTCCCTATTTTCCAAAAAGCTTTAAAATAAAAACACAAATTCTTTCTGTTTTTAAAGACATCTCACCCAATACAAGTACCTATCGATTTATTTTAGATATTATCAATGATTTATTAAGTCAGCACGTGGGTATCTTTTCTTTTGGTTTTCTTTTATTGCTATTCTATGCTTCCAATGCCATGACGGGTATCATAAGAAGTTTTGATAAATCTATCATGCAAAATAAACCCTTCTTTTTACACCAAAGAATGAGGGCACTTCGTTTAACATTGATCTTAATGTTATTGGTTTTTGCTAGTATATTAGTACTAATTGGACAAGATCAATTAACCACTTTATTAAGAGATATTTTTGATATCAAAAGAAAAACAATTTTGCCCTATTGGAATAGCATTAGATGGGGTATCATTATTTTACTTTTATTTTATGGCAATGCCTTTATTTACAAGTTTGCACCACATGTAAAAGAAAAATGGTCCCTGCTTTCACCAGGTGCAATTCTATCAACAGTATTAATGTTACTCACCACATTAGGTTTCTCCTATTGGGTCAATAATTTTGGGAGTTATAGTAAAATTTATGGCTCTATTGGAACTGTACTTGTAGTAATGACATTGATTTATATCAATGCCTTGATTCTTTTAATAGGTTTCGAATTAAACGTAAGTATTGAAGTGCTTAAAAAAGAACAAGACCAAATAGATTACTTTAATTAAAAAAAATGAGCCTCTTTTGGGAGACTCATTGGATATCAAAAACTTTTAATTTTATTTGTTAGCCATATCTGGAATTTCAGCCACTTTGTAAGCACCGGCATCCAACTTCGCTTTGGTCTCACTAAATGCTTTTAAAGTCAAATCAATCTCCTCCTGTGAATGCACTGCAGTTGGAATCAATCTGTAAATGATATGTCCTTTAGGAATTACAGGATATACAACAATAGAACAGAATATTTTGTAATTCTCTCTAATGTCCATCACCATTGCAGTAGCTTCTTCTACACCACCTTTCATATACACTGGTGTTACAACAGAATCCGTTTTACCAATATCAAAACCACGCTCTTTTAACCCATTTTGTAATGCCAAAGCATTCTTCCATAAATTGTCTTTAAGCTCAGGTTTAGATCTTAATAATTCTAAACGCTTTAAGTTACCAACCACATAGGGCATTGGTAAACTCTTTGCAAATATTTGAGAACGGATATTATAACGGATATAATCAATGATCGTTCTTGGTCCAGCCATGAACGCACCAATTGAGGCCATACTCTTTGCAAAAGTAGAGAAGTATAGATCTATTTCATCTTGACATCCTTGCTCCTCTCCAGCTCCAGCACCGGTTTTACCTAATGTACCAAAACCATGTGCGTCATCCACCAATAAACGGAATGGTACTTTCTTTTTCAATGCAGCAATCTCTTTTACTTTACCCTGATCACCCGCCATTCCAAACACACCTTCTGTAATCACCAATACACCACCTGATTGTTGCTTGTCAACCAATGCTTGTGCTCTTAACAATTGCTTTTCACAATCTTCCACGTCATTGTGTTTGAATACAAATCGGTGACCTGGAATCATTCTTAAAGCATCAATGATACATGCATGACATTCAGCATCATATACCACCACATCATGACGACCACAGATAGCATCAATGGCACTCATGATTCCTTGATAGCCGTAATTCATTAAAATCGAATCTTCCTTATGTACAAATTCAGCTAATTCTTTTTCTAGTTGTTCATGTAAGTCACTATTTCCGCTCATCATTCTTGCACCCATTGGCAAGGCTAAACCATATTGAGCAGATCCATCCGCATCCGCTTTACGTACTTCTGGATGATTGGCTAAACCTAAATAATTGTTTAAACTCCATACAATCATTTCTTGACCTCTAAATTTCATTTTAGACCCAACTTCTCCTTCTAATTTAGGGAATGCAAAATAGCCATGTGCTCTTTCACGATGTTGACCAATTGGTCCGTAGTTTTTGATCAGCCTTTCAAATATGTCTGCCATAGGTTTGTAATTATAGGTGCAAATTTAATAATTTTTTAGCTTCCGGAGGCTATAATTATCCGTATTTTGCAGGTCTAAAATCATGTGAACATGCGTATTTACTCCATTTTATGCTTTTTGATCTTGTCTTTTGCAGGAAATGCACAATCAACAAAGTCAATCCAAACAACCGCCTCAGCTAAACCTAAACTAATAGTAGGTATCGTAGTAGACCAAATGCGTTGGGATTATATCAATCAATTTAAACCCTATTTTACGAGTCAACAAGGCTTTTTACGCTTTGTAAATGAGGGTGCGAGCTGCAACAATAACTTGATTCCGTATGTACCTACAGTAACTGCTTGTGGGCACACTGCAGTGTATACCGGTTCAACGCCTTCAATACATGGCATTACCGGCAATCAATGGTATGATAACTACAAACAAAAGACGGTCTATTGTGTGGAAGATCCAACGGTCATCTCTGTCGGTGTTGAAGGAAGTCCAGCGGGTAAAATGAGCCCTGTGAATGTTTGGACAACTACCCTAGGAGACGAAATCAAATTGGCTAATAATTTTAAGAGTAAAGTGTATGGGATTTCCATCAAGGATCGAGGTGCGATCATTCCAGCAGGTCATAGTGCAGATGGGGCTTTTTGGTATGACAGCAAATCTGGGAATTTTATCAGCTCTACCTATTACGGAAAAAATTTACCAACTTGGGTAAGCGAATTCAATGGACAACATAGAGTTGACAGTTTATATGCGAAAGGATGGAACTTAAGTTTAGCTAAATCAGTTTATGAGGCAAATTGTGATGGCGACCTGAATGCCTATGAAGCCACGCCCCTGGGAGCGGAACAAAAGGGATTCCCTTATACCTTGTCTCAGTTTATTGGCAAGGATTACGGCAAAATCGCCTCTACACCTTATGGCAATAACTTAGTAGTAGAAATGGCGGAAAAGACTTTAGTAAGTGCGCAATTGGGACAAGATGAGATTACAGATCTTTTGGCAATCAGCTTTTCTTCTCCAGATTATATTGGTCACTCTTTTGGCCCGAATTCATGGGAGACATTAGATGGTTATATTAAATTAGATGCAGTAATCGCTCAACTCTTCGCAAGCCTAGATAAACAAGTGGGAAAAAACAATTACACTGTTTTTTTAACTGCAGATCATGCTGTTGCCAATATCCCGGACTTTGCTAAAAAACATAAAATTCCAGGTGGTTTAATTAGTGAATCAAGCCTTAAAAAGGAGTTAGGAAATTTACTGTTACAAAAAGGTTTAAGTGACAAATTGATTGCTGCTATGAATGAATACAATATTCATTTCAATCATCCATTAATGGATAGTCTTAAAGTGGATCAAGATGATCTTGTGAAAATTGTTCGTGATTATATAGAGCAAAAACCTGGAATTTTACAAGTGGTTGAATCGCGTGAAGCTGCCGAAGCGCCATTGCCAGCGCAATTAAGAGAACGTATTGTCAATGGATACAATCCACAAAGAAGTGGCGATCTGTTTATTGTGACTAAATCGGGGTATATGGATGGATATGCGACAGGTACAAATCACGGTGTGTTCTATAATTATGATGCACATATTCCATTGTTATGGTATGGCAATGGTATCAAAAAGGGCCAGGTAAATACTGTCAACTACATGACCGATATAGCCCCAACTGTGTCGACACTTTTGGGCATTCAAATGCCAAGTGGATCTATTGGTAAACCTATTTTGGAGGTGTTGAAATAAGGATGATGATCGCTTTAGGGTAAAAATGAGTTAAATCATAGGTCAAGACACTAATAAATCTAATTGAATGCGTAAATTGCAACTAGGAAATTATAAAAACTAAAAATAACATTATGAAAAAATTAGCTACTGTATTATTTGCTACTGTTTTATTGTTTGCTGCTAACAATGCTGCTGCAAACTGTGGTAAAAAAGATTGTAAGGATTGTAAGAAAGAAACTAAAGCACATAAATGTGATAAGAAGTGTATGAAAGATGGCAAATGTGCTGAAATGAAAAAGAAGGGATAATTCAACTCGAATTATTTTTAGGTACCTCAAAATACCGCACAAAAAAGAAGCGCCACTCATAGAGTGGCGCTTCTTTTTATATCAATCCTTTTGATTTGAATGATGATTCAAATCAAAAGACTATGCTAATCTCTTTTGCAAATTCGCATCTAATGCATCCAAAAATTCTTCTGTGTAGACATAGTGTTCACCATGTTTTACTTTATTCCCATGTACACATACAGCAAGGTCTTTTGTCATGATACCAGACTCCACTGTTTCAACACAAACTTCTTCTAAAGCTTTTGAGAAACGAATTAACTCTTGGTTATTATCCAATTGACCTCTGAATTCTAAACCTCTTGTCCAAGCAAAAATAGATGCAATTGGATTGGTAGAAGTTCTGTTTCCTTTTTGGTGCTCACGGAAGTGACGTGTAACTGTACCATGTGCCGCTTCTGCTTCCATCACTTTTCCATCTGGTGTAATTAAAGTAGAAGTCATTAAACCTAATGATCCAAATCCTTGCGCTACGGTATCAGATTGTACATCACCGTCGTAGTTCTTACAAGCCCATACAAAATTACCGTTCCATTTTAAAGCACTTGCCACCATGTCGTCGATTAAACGGTGCTCATAAGTAATACCTGCTTCTACATATTTTGCCTTGAATTCGCTTTGATACACGTCTTCGAAAATGTCTTTGAAACGTCCATCATATTTCTTTAAAATGGTGTTTTTTGTAGATAAATACAAAGGCCATTTTTTCGCTAAAGCTTGATTGAAACAAGCTCTTGCAAATCCATAGATACTCTCGTCTGTATTGTACATAGCCATTGCAACGCCATCCCCCTTGAAATTGAATACTTCAAATTCTTGCACTGAACCATCTTCGCCTTCAAACTTGACAGTTAACTTTCCTTTTCCTTTTGTTACAAAGTCAGTTGCACGGTATTGATCTCCGAATGCGTGACGACCAATACAGATGGGTGCTGTCCAGTTAGGTACTAAACGTGGCACATTAGAACAAACGATTGGCTCACGAAATACCGTACCATCTAAAATGTTACGAATCGTGCCATTAGGGCTCTTCCACATTTGCTTTAACTTAAATTCTTCTACTCTTTGCTCATCAGGCGTTATGGTAGCACATTTGATACCAACACCATATTGTTTAATGGCATTTGCAGCATCAATCGTTACTTGATCATTTGTCTGATCGCGATACTCCATTCCTAAATCATAATATTTGATATCTAATTCTAAATAAGGTAAAATCAATTTATCCTTAATGAATTTCCAAATGATTCTTGTCATTTCATCTCCATCCAATTCAACGACTGGATTGGCTACTTTAATTTTCTGTCCCATGTATTATAAAATTTTGTCTGCAAATGTACTAAATGTAACTAAAAAGACCCTAGATTATTCAGAAGAATGATGCACAATGAACACTGGAATCTTTACTTTATGTCTAACCGATTCAATTGTTTCTCCAAAGAAATAATCCTTCCAACCATAATGATGATGGGCACCCATGACTAACAGTTGTGCGTCTGACATCTTCACAATTCTTACAATCTCTTTTACCCTATTTTTATAGCCTAAAATGAAACTAACCTTATATCCTTTTTCGTTTAAAGAAGCTGCATAGAGCGCTAGTCTTTCTTTATCTTTTCTAGATTCTTCGTCATCACTTGTTTCTTGGAAATAACTAGCCGTTACACTTTCTACCACATGGATCAAAATGAGTTCTGAACCAGGATGCGCTTGAGAAATGGCCGATTTAATTAAATTGGCATCCCCCGATGTAAAATCAACTGCAATTGCAATACGGTCAATGGGTGCTGATTTTGTCCAGTCTAATTCAACCGCTGCACCATGTAATGTAGTTCGATCCTGCTTTTGCTTTGACTTCATCATGGGGAAAATGACTATATAAAGTAACAATGCAAAAAAGAAAAGTATCAACAATACCACCAAGATCTTTATCAATATCGCTGTAGGGCCAATTAAAAATGCTTTCGCAAAATCAAAAACTAAATTGGCATTTAAATACACCAAAATACTAGCCACCAACCAGGATAAAAATTTCATCCAGTTTGGGATGGCAAATTCACCCATGGTCGTTTTATCACTCACAAAATGAATCAATGGTATGACTGCAAAACCTAATTGAAGGCTCAATATAACTTGGCTAAATACAAGCAGTTCATCCACTCTGCCCTCGCCCATCAATCCAATCACCAGCACAGCAGGCACGATCGCAACAAGTCGAGTCAGCAGTCTCCTGATCCAAGGATTCAACCGTAGGTTCAAATACCCTTCCATTACAATTTGACCCGATAAAGTACCTGTTACAGTGGAGCTTTGGCCAGCTGCAATTAAGGCAACTGCAAATAAAATCGGAGCTAATTTTGAACCCAATAAAGGTGCTAGCAAAGCATGCGCCTCTTCTATTTTTGCGATGGACTGATTCCCAGTTTGATAAAATGCGGTTGCAGCTAAAATCAGAATTGCAGCATTCACAAAAAAAGCTGCATTCAGTGCGACCGCACTGTCAATGAAATTATACCATAAAGATTTTTTAATTCCAGCACTCGTTCTTTCAATTTTTCTAGTTTGTACCAATGCAGAGTGCAGGTATAAATTATGTGGCATCACTGTAGCTCCAATCATTCCCACTGCAATGTATAAAGCACCAGGCGATAAAGCAGAAGGGACTAAACCCTTTGCTGCACCAATTAAATCTGGTTTTGCAATGATCATTTCTGCAAGAAAGCTACCTCCGATTGTGACCACTAAAACAAATATAAAGGCTTCCATTTTACGCATGCCATAACGTTGCAATAGCATGAATAAAAAAGTATCTGTCACGGTAATGATCGTGCCATACATCAACGGCAGACCTGTTAATAATTTTATCCCAATTGCCATACCCAATACTTCGGCTAAATCTGTAGCAGCAATCGCCAACTCTGCAAGTAGGTATAAGCAGAAATTCACAAATTTGGGATAGGTTTCTCGATTTACTTGGGCTAAATCCAAACGCCTTACAATACCCAATCTTGCACTTAAACTTTGAAGTAGGATGGCCATGATATTGCTCAGCAGTAGAATCCAAATAA
>CALPLN020000025.1 GCA_943324415.2 Sediminibacterium ginsengisoli
AATCAAGATTAAGGAAGATGACTTACCCTACATCCAACTTAAACACAGATTATCATATACCTGTTTTATTTCAAGAAACTATTGAGCATCTAAATATAGTACCAGATGGTATTTATGTAGATGCCACATTTGGTGGAGGAGGACATAGTAGAGGTATTTTATCAAAGTTGGGACCGAAAGGAAAACTCATTGCTTTTGATCAAGATGCGGATGCTAAAAAGAATCTACCGAATGATGATCGAATTGTTTTTGTACCTGAAAATTTTAGGTATATACAACGATTCCTTCGCTTGAATAAAATTGACAAAGTGGATGGTGTCTTAGCCGATTTAGGTGTAAGTAGCCACCAGTTTGATGAAGGTTCAAGAGGTTTCTCTATTCGTTTTGATGGTCCTTTTGACATGAGAATGGATCAACGTCAAACAAGAACAGCAGCGCAAATAATAGAAAGCTATTCAGAAGCAGCACTACATAAAATGTTTGAGCAATATGGTGAAGTCACCAACGCTAAAACCCTAGCGAAGCATATTGTCACACAAAGGCGCTTATTAAAGTTATCTACCGTACAAGATTTTAAAACTTTAATTGCACCAGTAGTAAAAGGAAATCCAAATAAATACTGGGCACAAGTTTTCCAGGCTATCCGAATGGAAGTGAACGAGGAGATGGTTGTGTTGAATGAATTTTTAGCGCAATTGCCAGACCTGATTAAACCAGGTGGCAGAGCGGTGATTATCACATTCCACTCTATCGAAGATCGCATGGTGAAAAATGCATTCAAAGTCGGACCTGATGAAGACGATGTGACCAACCCATTTCTCTCAATAAAGAAAGAAGTGATTTGGAAGATCATAACAAAAAAACCTGTTGTGGCTTCTGAAAAAGAGATGAAAGAAAACAATCGAAGCAGAAGCGCAAAATTGCGTGCTGCCGAAAGAGTATAAACCGTATGTCCGTACCTGTAAAAAACAACCCTAAGTCTGCTATCAAAAGCATGCTTAATTACGAATGGATTGTCCTGAACATTAGTTTCTTTTTGTTCTTGGCAGTACTAGCGATACTTTATATCGCTAATGGACACTTGACGGATAAAACGATCCGTAAAATCAATACGACTAAGAAGGAGATCAAGCAATTACAGTTTGAGTACAAGACGCTTAAAGCTGATTTAATGCTGAAAAGCGAATCGATCAATATCGAAAAAGCAATGGCGCCCTATGGCTTACAAGTGTCAAAGGAGATGTCTATACGCATTCCATTGGAGAAACGTTTTGAATTAAACGATCAAAAAAATAACACTAAATAATGGATGTAAAACGCGACATACTATGGAGAGTTTACTTAAGCTATATTTTAGTGGTAGTGGTTTGCCTTTTTATTTTAGGTAAGGCATTTTACATTCAACAAGTTCAAGGAGCTTATTGGAGAGGATTAAGTGATAGTTTACACCAGCGTATTATTGAAATCCCTGCAGATAGAGGTACTATTTATAGTGAAGATGGACAGATGTTGAGTACCAATGTACCACAATTTGATATTTATATTGATTTCAGAGTGGAGCCTTTACATGAGAAAGGTGGTAAATCATTTAGAGAAAATATAGATTCACTAAGTATTGCTTTAGCTGATTTATTTAAGGATCAATCTGCAAGTGCCTATAAAGAGGGGCTTACTAAAGCATATGAGGTTAAAGAACCCAATTATGAATTGAGAAAAAAAGTGGGTTACAAGCAGTATTTACAAATGGCTAAGTTCCCATTGTTTCGTTTAGGAAGGTATAAGAGTGGCTTCATTGCGCAAGAAAAAAATATTCGATTGAATCCTTATCAAAACATGGCCTATAGAACCATAGGATTGGCTAGAGATCAAAATAAGGTTGGTTTAGAAATGTCTTATGATACGGTATTAAATGGTCGTAATGGAAAGCAGTTGGTTCGCGCAATCGCAGGTGGCGTAACCGTTCCAGTACAAGAAGGTGAATTTGAAATAGAGCCAGAAACAGGAAAAGATATTGTAAGCACATTGGATGTGTACATTCAAGAAGTAACGACCAATGCATTGATGAAGATGATGATTGGCAACGAAGCGCAGCATGGAGTAGCGATGGTGATGGAAGTGAAAACTGGAAAGATTAAAGCGATTGCCAATTTAGGGAAGATCAGAGATGGTTTTTATGCAGAAAATTTAAATTATGCCATCACGCCATCTGAGCCAGGATCTACTTTCAAGTTGGTGACTTTGATGCAGGCTTTAGAAGATGGAAAAGTGACTTTGAATTCATCTATCAATTTAGAAGGCGGCGTTTGGAAAATTGCAGGTCGAACGGTTTATGATTCTGAGAAACACGGCAAATTTCAAGCAACAGTTTTAGAAGCATTTGAAGAAAGTTCAAATGTAGGTATGGCAAAAATTGCAGTAAATAATTATACCAATAATCCAACTGCTTATTTTAAGCACCTTACAAGATTAAGATTGGATTCATTGTCGGGTATAGATTTAGTGGGAGAACGTCGTCCACAAATCACTCGACCTGGTGATAAATTATGGGGACCGACAACATTGCCTTGGATGGCATTTGGTTACAATATTGCGATTGCCCCTATTCAAACTTTGGCAGTATACAATATGGTAGCGAACAATGGTGTCATGATGCGACCATATTTAGTGAATAGTATCCAAGAAGAAGGTAGAGTGATTAAAACCATCGCTCCTAAAGTATACAATGCCCAAGTATATAGTCCTGCTACAATCAAGGCAGCTCAAATAGCTTTGGAGGGTGTATGTATCAATGGCACTGGTAAAACCTTATTTAAAAATAGTCCCTACAAAGTAGCAGGGAAGACAGGTACAGCATTGGTTGCCAATGGCAATAAGGGGTATGCGGATAAAATTTATCAATCTTCATTTGCCGGTTATTTTCCTGCAGAGAATCCGCAATATACCATTGTAGTGATTATAAAGAATAAGCCACATGCATATCCATTTTATGGTGCTTCTGTTGCTGGTCCAGTGTTTAAAGAAATTGCAGACAGATTGTATGTGACATATATCCAAAATAAAATGGATAAAGCACCAATTTTGAATTTGAAAGATTCACAGTTGTTCAATTATACAATTGCAAAAACTTCTTTGAAGGCGATAGCAAAACAATTGTCTTTGCCTTATCAGGATTCCACACCTAATAATGCACAATGGACAAAAGTACAAGGTGCTGGAAGAGCAGTAAAAGCAGGACAATCCTTACAAATGGCTTCAGATACGACTATGCCAGATATCAGTGGTATGAAGTTAAAAGATGCATTATGGCTTTGTGAGAAAAAAGGATTAATCGTTAAATGTAGCGGTAAAGGAAAAGTAGTTCGTCAAAGTATTTTACAAGGACAATATATTCAAAGAGGTCAGCAAGTATTCATCGAATTGAATTAATTATATGAAAACATCATTACAACATATCTTATTTGGCGTTGCTTTGAGAGAAGTAGTTGGGTCGACTGACCAAGAGATTGTTGATTTGCAAATTGATTCTAGATTGGTTCAACAAGGAACTGCTTTTGTTGCGATTAAAGGAGCTCAAGTTGACGGACATAATTTTATAGATATAGCTATTGAGAAGGGTGCAACAGTGATTGTTTGTGAGCAATTGCCTCCGCAAATTAACTCAAACGTTACGTATATCGTAGTAGCGAATGCTCAAGAAGCGGTTGCATTGATGGCGCATCAGTACTATGGACTGCCTTCTACAAAAATAAAGTTAGTGGGGGTGACTGGTACGAACGGAAAAACTACAGTAGCTACTTTGTTGTTTAAGTTATTTACAGAGATGGGGTATACCTGTGGTCTGGTAAGTACGGTTCAAAATCAGATTGGAAATACAATTATACCAGCTACACATACAACGCCAGATGCCATTCGTTTAAATGCATTATTGGCACAAATGGTAGAAGCGGGATGTTCACATGTATTTATGGAATGCAGCAGTCATGCAGTGCACCAACATCGTATTACTGGATTACAATTTACAGGCGCTGCTTTTACAAATATTACACATGATCATTTGGATTATCATGAAACATTCGAAGAGTATGTTCGTGTTAAAAAAGCGTTTTTTGATCACTTGCCTTCCACTGCTTTTGCTATCACCAATTTAGATGATGCCAATGGTGCAGTGATGTTAGCAAATACCAAAGCAAAGCAATATAGTTATGCTTTGCATGCGCCAGCAACCTATAAAGGCAAGATTTTAGAAAATCAATTGACTGGATTGGTGTTGAATGTCAATGAGGTGGAAGTGCATTGTAGATTGATAGGCACATTCAATGCGTATAATTTTTTAGCTGTTTATGGTATTGCAGTTCAATTGGGTGAAAATTCGGAAAAAGTATTGACTGTATTGAGTGCATTAACTGGTGCCGAAGGAAGATTTGATTATATCATAAGTAATGAAAACACCATTGGCATTGTGGATTATGCCCATACACCGGATGCATTGCAAAATGTATTGGAAACCATTGCTAAATTAAAGAAAGGCGGAGAAACAGTGATTACTGTAGTGGGTTGTGGCGGGGATAGAGATAAAACTAAAAGACCTATTATGGGTCAGGTAGCTTGTGATTTAAGTGATAAAGTAATTTTCACAAGTGACAATCCTCGTTCCGAAGATCCTAATCAAATTATCAAGGATATGGAAATGGGATTAACTAGTGCTGCAAAAAGAAAATATGTCAACATCGTAGATCGCTATGAAGCTATTAAGACAGCTGTTAGTTTTTCAAAATCGGGTGATATTATTTTGATTGCAGGAAAGGGTCATGAAAAATACCAAGATATCAATGGCGTTAAACATGATTTTGATGACAAGCAAGTTTTACAAAACATTTTCAACTCATTCGCTAAATAATTCGCTATGCTGTATCAATTATTTTCATGGTTAGACAAGTCATTCAACATTCCAGGTACTGGTATGTTCCAATTTTTGACTTTTAGAATCGCAATGGCTATTTTATTGTCTTTGTTTATAGCGACTGTTTATGGAAAAAAAATGATTTTGTTTTTACAAAAAAAGCAAATCGGTGAAAGTGTAAGAGAACTTGGATTGGCGGGTGAGCAACAAAAGAAGGGAACACCTACGATGGGGGGAATTATTATTTTGATGAGTGTGTTGATTCCTACTTTATTATTCGCCAATTTAGATAAAGTATATATCCGTTTAATGGTACTTTGCACTGTATGGTTGGGTATCATTGGTTTCTTAGATGATTATTTTAAAATACGTGCAAGAAAAGATGCCCAAGAAAAGGGGGAGTCTTATAAAAAGAAAAATAGTGATGGTTTAGCTGGCATTACTAAAGTGATTGGTCAAGTTGGATTGGGTATCATTATTGGGGTAACCTTGTATTTTAGCAATGCTGTTACAGTTGAGCGTGAAATCGTTTCTACCAATGTTGCTGCTAGTTTAGCAAAGGGTGAAAAAATTGCCAAGGGTGCAGATGTGGTTGTAAGAACAATCAACGGAGAAGAGCGTCGTTTTGTAAAAGTAAAAACGCCAATCACAACAATTCCATTTGTAAAAAATCATGAATTCAATTATAGTAAATTAATTAGTTGGATGGGTCCTGGTGCAGAAAAATACACCTGGATCGTTTACATTTTGGTAGTTACATTCATTATTACAGCAGTATCAAATGGAGCGAACATTACAGATGGTTTAGATGGCTTAGCGGCAGGTGTGAGCGCCATTATAGGTGCAGCATTAGGTGTTTTTGTATACGTAAGCGGTAACTATGTTTTTGCAGATTATCTTAACGTAATGTACATCCCTAATTTAGGTGAGTTGTCCATTTTTGTGGGTGCTTTTGTGGGAGCTTGTATCGGATTTTTATGGTACAATGCGTATCCTGCACAAGTATTTATGGGAGACACAGGAAGCTTAGCTTTAGGTGGCATCATTGCTTCATTGGCAATTATAGTTCGAAAGGAATTATTGATCCCTATTTTCTGTGGGGTGTTTTTAATAGAAAACTTAAGTGTTATTATTCAAGTGGGCTATTTCAAGTACACAAAGAAGAAATATGGAGAAGGGCGTCGTGTGTTTTTAATGAGTCCCTTGCATCATCATTATCAAAAGAAAGGCTTTCACGAAAGTAAGATTGCAGTTCGATTTTGGATCATCACCATACTATTGGTTATCACGTCTATCCTAACCTTAAAAACAAGATAAATTGGCTACAAAAATTATCATATTAGGAGCAGGTGAAAGTGGTGTAGGCACAGCTTTACTAGCGAAACAAAAAGGATACGATGTATTTGTTTCGGATGCGAGTGCTATCAAGCCAATTTTTCAAGCGGAGTTAGAAGCGAATGAAATCCCATTTGAATCAGGCACACATGATATTGAAAGAATTTTAGCTGCAGATGAAGTCATGAAGAGTCCAGGTATTCCAGAGAAAAGTGAATTGGTAATGCAAATACGTGCAAAGGGGATACCTGTAATTAGTGAAATTGAATTTGGCTATAGATATAAAGGAGACAGTAAAATTGTTGCGATTACTGGAAGTAACGGAAAAACAACTACAACTTCATTATTGTACCATATCTGCAAGGTGGCAGAACAAGATGTTGCAATTGTGGGCAATATTGGTTTCTCTTTTGCAAGACAGGTTGCAGTAGATCCAAAAGCTTTATATGTGATTGAAGTGAGTTCTTTTCAATTAGATGATATTCAAAGCTTCAGTCCAGATATCGCTATACTATTGAACATCACGGAAGATCATTTAGACCGATACAATTATCAATTTGAGAATTACATCAAGAGCAAATTTAGAATTATCGAGAATCAGACAGAAAAAGATTGCTTTATTTATTGCATAGATGACCAAGTCATTGTAAAACAATTAGAACTACTAACTACACATACTAACCTACTACCATTTTCTATGAAACAAGAATTAAAAAAAGGCGGCTACATCAAGAATGATCAAATGATGTTAAAAATCCAAGAAGAAAGAGTGACCATGAGTATTTATGACTTTGCTTTAAAAGGCAAACATAATGCTTATAACACAATGGCTGCTAGCATAGCTGCAACCACCTTAGGTATCAGGAAAGAAAAAATCCGTGAAGCGGTAAGTAATTTCCATAGTCTGGAACACAGAATGGAATTCGTTGCCACAGTTAAAGGGGTTGATTTTATCAATGATAGTAAGGCGACCAACGTAAACAGTACTTGGTATGCTTTAGAGAGCATGCAAAAGCCAACCATTTTAATCTTAGGCGGTGTAGATAAAGGCAATGATTACGAATTGGTAGCAGATTTGGTGAATGAAAAAGTGAAAGCGATTGTTTGTATGGGAACAGATAATTCTAAACTGATAGAATTTTTCAAAGGCAAGGTGGATCAAATTATTGAAGTTGACTCTGCAAAAAAGGCAGTCAATGCTTCATTCAAATTAGCTGAAAAAGGGGATGTGGTATTGTTAAGTCCTGCATGTGCAAGTTTTGACTTATTCAAAAACTACGAAGATAGAGGACAACAATTCAAAGAAAGCGTAAAAGAATTATAATCATGTTTAAAGAAACTACAGATAAATTATTTTCTCAAATGCCCTCTATTGGTGGGATGAGAGAACATCTAGACCAGCGAACTAGAGGGGATAAATATATCTGGGGTTTAGTCTTGTTGTTATCACTGATCTCTATATTGGTAGTATATAGTGCAACAGGTTCTTTGGCATATAAAATGTATCGTGGTAATACAAGTTTCTATTTATTTAAGCAAATCATATTTACTTTAATCGGATTGATAGTGGTTTTTGGTTTACATAGAGTGAACTACACTGTTTTTTCACGTGTAGCAACTATTTTATTTTTAATTTCCGTGCCCTTATTAATTTAACCATACAGAGTAGTGATGTGGCGAAACTGGCATTATTTATGTATTTGTCGAGGGTCCTTAGTAAGAAGCAAGAAGTGATTAAGGATTTTAAGAAAGGATTTTTACCTGTAATTATTCCAGTCTTTATTATTTGCGGATTGATTATGCCTGCTAATTTATCTAACGCATTGTTAACAGGAGCTACATCCTTATTATTGTTATTTATAGGTAGGGTAAGTTTTAAACATATTTTATTGACCATTGGAATCGCTATGATCCCAATTGTTGTCATTATTAGCGTAGCGATTGCTACACATAAGTCCAATGAAGGCACGATTGATTCCAGTAAGCCAGTTGTAGCTGAGTCATTAAAAAGTTGGGGCCGATTTGGTACTTGGGTAAATCGTGTGCAGGATTTCATGTATGCAAAAGATAGCGAAGAGCCTTACCAAGTGCAACAAGCAAAAATAGCGATTGCAAATGGCGGTGTATTTGTTGGATTAGGTCCAGGAAATAGTCAGCAAAGAAATTTTCTGCCCCAGGCCTATAATGATTTCATTTATGCAGTGATCATCGAAGAGTATGGATTATTAGGTGGGGCATTTATCATTTTTATATACTTGGTTTTTTTATTTAGATGTATCCGAATATTTAGAAAGTGTCCTTATGCATTTGGTGCATTCTTGGCGCTAGGATTGAGCTTTACTTTGATTATACAGGCTGTGGCAAATATGGCAGTGAATGTGGCGATTGTCCCTGTCACCGGGGTGACTTTACCTTTATTGAGTATGGGTGGAAGCTCTTTTATATTTACTTGTTGCTCGATTGGTTTGATTTTAAGTGTTGCAAGAAATGTGGAGCAAATGGAGGGAAAGGCGCCGGTTGAAACTGAAATTGAAATTCCAAACGAAAATATAGATCCAGTAAATGCCTAATCAAGCACATACACCTTTGCGTATGATCATCGCTGGCGGTGGAACTGGAGGACATATCTTTCCTGCCATCGCTGTAGCACAGGCTATACAGAAGATGCAGCCGGATGCTGCGATCTTATTTGTTGGTGCTCAAGGTAAAATGGAAATGGAAAAAGTGCCACAAGCAGGTTATGAAATTGTTGGGTTAACTATTGCGGGATTCAACAGACAAAACTTCTTTAAAAACATATCCTTGCCTTTTAAATTGATAAAGAGTTTTATCCAAGTTAAAACCATCTTCAATCAATTTAAACCCAATGCAGTTTTTGGAGTTGGAGGCTATTCAAGCTTTCCTGTTTTAAAATATGCGCAAACAAAAGGAATCCCAACTTTCATTCACGAGTCGAATGCGTTCGCAGGCAAAGCAAATCAGTGGTTAGGCAAGCGTGCTACAAAAATATTTACTGGTACAAAAGGAATGGAGCAATTTTTTCCAGCCCAAAAAATTCAGATCACAGGCAATCCTGTGAGACAAAATATTGCGATGGGTGCAATCGAAAAAGAAGCGGCCTTATTACAATTTGGTTTACTACCGAATCATTTTACTTTATTAATTATAGGAGGAAGTTTGGGTGCGGCATCCATTAATAAAGCGATACAACAAAACCTGTCTGCCTTTGAATCAATGGGTGTTCAATTGATTTGGCAAACTGGCAAGCCTAATGCAGAAAATTATAAAGCTGCTGCTATTCAATATGGTAATGTGTATGTAGATAGTTTTATCAATGACATGAGTGCTGCTTATGCAGCTGCAGATATGGTTATAAGCAGATCAGGAGCAATGGCTGTTGCAGAAATTGCAATGACTGGTAAAGCTTGCATTTTTGTTCCCTATCCCCATGCAGCAGAAGATCATCAAACCTATAACGCCCAAGTTTTAGTCAATGAACAAGCGGCTCAAATGATTGCAGATAAAAATGTAATGACTGAATTGATGCCGATGATCGAAAAAATATATTCGAATAAAACTAAGCTAAATGAAATGGAGACCAAGATAAAAACATTTGCTTGGAAACATGCCGACGAGGTGATTGCGACTGAAATTATAAACGAAATTGACCCTAAATAGTGAACTAGATATGAATCCGCTAACTAATTTGAAACGAATTTATTTTATTGGCATTGGTGGCATTGGTATGAGCGCCTTGGCTAGGTATTTTAATACGCAGGGCGTAAAAGTAGCAGGTTATGATAAAACACCAACCGCATTGACGGATAGTTTAATAGATGAAGGAATCGCTATTCATTTTGAAGATGACTTGGATCAAATGGATAAAGAGGCGTCAGTGATTGTGTATACACCTGCAATACCTGCGGAACATAAAGAGTTGAATTACTTCAGAGACCATGGTTATTTAGTGGTAAAGCGTAGTGATGTTTTACAATGGGTAACTGAAAACGCATTTACAATTGGAATCGCTGGAACGCACGGTAAAACAACCACGACTTCCATGACTGCGCATATTTTAAGACATACTGGCTATGGATGTAATGCATTTTTAGGGGGTATCGCTTCTAATTATGACACAAATTTTTGGAGTCACGAAAAAAATGTAGTTGTAGTTGAAGCAGATGAATACGATAGAAGCTTTTTGAAATTATCACCAAATATTGCAGTCATCACTGCAGTAGATCCAGATCATTTAGATATCTATGGTACTGCAGAAGAAGTATTAAAAGCTTTTGGTCAATATGCTGACAAGATTAAACCAGGAGGGGTTCTAATACAAAAATTAGGCACAACTGTAAGCACAAGTGCAACGGATAAAACCATAGCTACTTATGGCTATAATCAAGAAAAAGCGGCTTATCATACAAGTGAATTAAAAGTGGTGGATGGGTCATATATTTTTGATTTAGTGCATCCAAACGGGGTTCTTAAAAATGTCGTTTTGAATATGGGTGGACTTCACAATGTGGAAAATGCAACAGCTGCAATCGCTATTGCATTGAGCCTTGGCATTGAAGATGAAAAAATTATTGCTGCTGTAGCAGACTTCAAAGGCGTAAAGCGTCGATTTGAATACAAAGTTAAAACTGCGAACAAGGTATTGATAGATGATTATGCACATCATCCTGAAGAGTTAAGTGCATTAATAAGTGGTGTTAGAAGTATTTATCCAAACGAAAAGATGGTATTGGTATTTCAACCCCATTTATACAGTAGGACACAAGATCAAGCAGCTGGTTTTTCAGCCACTTTAGATCAGGCAGATGAAGTGATTTTATTACCCATTTATCCAGCTAGGGAATTGCCAATACCCGGTGTAACAAGTGATATGTTATTATCTGAAATGAAATTAGAGAAAAAACAAGTGATGTCCAAAGAGCAACTAATGGCTTGGGCAGCTATTTCAGAAGATAAATTAATCGTAATGGCTGGAGCAGGCGATATAGATGTGTGTATCAATCAAAT
Organism: Sediminibacterium ginsengisoli; assembly: GCA_943324415.2. Lineage (GTDB taxonomy): Bacteria > Bacteroidota > Bacteroidia > Chitinophagales > Chitinophagaceae > Sediminibacterium > Sediminibacterium ginsengisoli_C. The sequence continues at coordinate 11,261 of CALPLN020000025.1, forward strand.
TAAAGACATCCTTACAAAGTAGCACATGAAGCAATGGCAAAAAATAGTAATTAGAATTTTATGGAGTATCGCTGCTGCTGCATTGATTGTGCTTTTTGTAGTTGCATGGAAGGCGAAGAGTGAGAAACAATTGACAGATATACAAGTTGAATTGGTAGGGGAGAGCGCACAGGCTTTATTTATGGATGAAATTTCGATTCGATCAATTTTAAATGACCAAGGGGTGCAAGTGGGTGTGCCAATTGAAAAAATTAATCTAACACAGTTAGAGCATTTTATTGAAAAAACTGAATGGGTAAAAAATGCAGAATTTTTTATCAATAATAAATTGGTTTTAGAAGCAAAAATTGAACAAAGAATTCCAATTGCTAGAGTCTTTACCGCAAGTGGGGCTTCGTTTTATATAGATAAAGAAGGGTGGAGATTGCCTCTAAAACAATTGACTGTATTGAATCTTCCAGTGTTTACGGGGTTCCCAACGGATCAGCCCAAATTGTCAAAGCCAGATAGTGTATTGTTAAAAGACGTTTTATTCTTTGCAAAGACCATTCTAAAAGATAGTTTTTTCATGGCACAAGTGGCACAAGTGAATATTGAGCCGAACGGGACATTTCAAATGGTACCCACACTTGGAGATCATTTAGTTTTAATTGGATCGGTGGATCAATTAGAAGATAAGTTGAACCGTTTATTTACATTTTATAAAAATGTCTGGGTGGGTTCTGGTATCAATTCGTATCAGGTGATTGACTGTAGGTTTAATCATCAGGTTGTTGCACTAAAAAAAGGATTAGAACCGATCCAGTTTACAGGCAATTTTATTTGGCCAACAGGTGATTCTACTTTGGCAATGCCACCAGTTGTTGAAAAAATAGATAGTGTTGTGCCAATTAAATTAGCAAAGGCCAAAATACTTCCTGTTAAATCCACCTCAAAAGTTCAAGTAAAGCTGGTAAAATCAAAGCCTAAATTGAACAATAAACCTAAAAATAATTCGTTAAATAAAAAGAACAAGACTGCTAAGGCGTTAATGCCTAAGAAGTCGAAGTCTCCAACGAAGAACAACTAACAACTAAAACCTATAAAAATGAGTCAGAACGATTCTCCCATCATTGTGGGTCTTGACATTGGTACAACAAAAATTGCAGCGATTGCCGGAAGAAAGAATGAATTTGGGAAATTAGAAATTCTTGGATTTGGTCGCGCGAATAGCAATGGAGTACAACATGGTCAAGTATTGAATATTGATCAAACCATTAAAGCTATTCAACAGGCTTTACAAAATTGCCATTTGAGTAATCCAGATTTAGAAATCCACGAAGTGTATGTGGGTATCGCTGGTCACCATATCAAGAGTTTACAAACAAGAGGAGATCAAGTAAGACAGGATGCTGAAAATGAAATTCAAGCTTGGGAAATTGAGCAATTGATCAATAACCAAAGAAAAACATTTATACCAGCGGGCGATCAGATCATCGATGTGATCCCACAAGAGTTTCATGTTGACAATAACCAAAATATTAAAGATCCAGTTGGGGTGAATGGTGTTAAAGTTGGCGCCAATTTCCACATCATCACTGGTGACAGAAACGCGATCCGCAACATCAATCGTTCAGTAGAGAGAAGTGGATTGATTACAAAAGATTTAGTACTTCAGCCATTGGCTTCTGCTAGTGCGGTGATGAGTGATATTGATATGGAAGCCGGTGTGGCAATTTTAGATATCGGTGGGGGTACTAGTGACCTTGCAGTGTTCTACGATGGCATCTTAAAACATACAGCGGTAATTCCATTTGGAGGTGAGAATATCACCAATGATATTAGAATGGGATTGGGTGTATTGAAAAGTCAAGCAGAAGCAATGAAAGTGCAGTTTGGAAGTGCCTTGTCTGATGAAGCAAAAGCAAACGCATATGTGACTATCCCTGGTTTAAAAGGAATGCCTGCTAAAGAAATTAGTGTGAAGAATTTAGCTGCTATTATACAAGCTAGAATGAGTGAAATCCTTGATTTTGTAACTTATCATTTAAAGCAGGTTGGATTGGATAGCCGAATGTTGAATGGCGGTGTGATCTTAACTGGTGGTGGTTCTCAATTAAAACATTTGATTCAATTAACTGAATACATTACTGGGTTGAATGCAAGAATTGGATTACCAAACGAACATTTAGCACCTAACCATATTGATGAATTAAAGAAACCAATGTATTCAACTTGTATTGGTTTGATTTTGAAAGGGTACAATGATTATGAGCAAAATTACAAAGTGTTCACAGAGACGTACAAGAAGGTAGAGGTACCTAAGGCTTTAACTGTAAATGCAGCTTTTTCAAATCAAGCTCCAGCGGCTCAAAGGAACAATCCGCAACCAGTTGCAACCACTGTTTCTGAAGCGCAAATTGAAAAAAGAAAGAGTAAGTTCTGGGATCGTTTCAAGAATAACTTGATTGAAATTTTCAACGAAGAAGAAGACAAACCTTTGGCATAAAAATTACCCACATATCGTTTATAACTTGTAGAATATAATCGATTGAAATCAAGTAATTTAGACCCAATTACGACTAACTAACCTAACTATAAAAACAATTTCGAATGATTCAATTTGACTTACCCAAGCAAAAATCATCCATCATCAAAGTTCTTGGTGTTGGCGGCGGAGGAAGCAATGCCGTTAACTTCATGTTCCAACAAGATATTGAAGGGGTAGATTTTATCATATGCAACACTGATTCTAAAGCAATTGAACAAAGCCTTGTTCCAAATAAAATCCAATTAGGACCACATTTGACTCAAGGTTTGGGCGCAGGTGCCGACCCTTCTGTAGGTAAAATGGCGACCGAAGAATCTTTAGAAGAGATCAAAAGAATTTTAGAAGTGAATACCAAAATGGCATTCATCACTGTGGGAATGGGCGGTGGTACTGGAACTGGTGGTGCGCCGATTATTGCAAAAATCTGTAAAGATTTGGGCATATTGACGGTTGGTATTGTGACCACTCCATTTGGTTTTGAAGGACCACGTCGTCAAAAACAAGCCGAAGAGGGGATCAATGAATTGAAACCTTTTGTAGATACTTTATTGGTGATTTCAAATGATAAATTGCGTATGCAATATGGCAATTTGAAAATGAAGGAAGCATTTACAAAAGCGGATAATGTATTGGCTACTGCAGCAAAATGTATCACAGATGTGATCAACAGCCGCGGTCATATCATTGTTGACTTTGCCGATGTTTGTACTGTCATGAAGAATGGCGGTGTAGCCATTTTAGGAAAGGCAGAAGTTGCCGGAGAAAACAGAGCAGAAAGAGCCATTGAAGAAGCATTGAATTCACCATTGTTGAATGACAATGATATCAAAGGTGCAAAATGGATTTTATTAAATATCAATAGTGCAGAGGGAGATTACGAATGTAGTATGGACGAATTAGAAACGATCAATACTATTTTGAGAGCTCGTACCGGTGAACACAGCGATGTGATTATGGGTATGGGGTATGATGAAACCTTGGGTGATAAGTTAGGTATTACTTTAATAGCGACTGGATTTGAACATAAAGACCCATTTAAAAAAGAAGCAGTTAAAGAAGTAGAAGCGCCAGTGGAAGAGAAGATTGTAATGACTTTACAGTCAGAGCAAACTGCTCCAATTGAACCAATCGCTCCAGCACCAGAAGCAGTCGCTCCAGAAGCTCCAGAGGCAATCAATGAAGAAGTAATTGAATCCACTCTAGACCTAACAGAAATGACTTTTGAAAATGAAATGGAAGTGGATGAATTAGCACCTACTATGCAAGAATTTGTGATGCCAGAAATGAGCAATGTATATGTTTCAGCTCCAGATTATGATGACGAAATGGAGGCTGAAATAGCAACTTCATTGGTGATGGAAACTTCTCCTACATTTGAAGAAGAAGAACAAAAAGAAGTAGTAGAAGAAGAACAACAAGATGTAGCAGATGTAGTTGAAGAATTGGTAGAAGAAGAAGTTACGGAAGTATTTGAATTGAATATGGAACTAACCGAAGAGCCTACTTTTACGACTGAATTTGTATTGAACAAGCCGGTGAATATATATGCAGAAACAGAATTAGAAACAGAAACGCCGCAAGAAATAGCAACAGCGTTAACGCATTC